>NZ_JBNYXM010000008.1:0-268697 GCF_051380665.1 Janthinobacterium lyxosi | reverse complement strand
AGTTGTGATACTTCCACTTTAGGCGCTTTGACGCCGTAGGCCCGTGAGGATCCCCCCTATCGTGCTACCCGCTACCAGACCTACTTCGCCCGAATCGCCTGAATCGGGAGGGAGGCGCCCATTTCATTCTCCCCGTGCCGATATGAAAAATAGTAAAAATTATTTCTTATATTTAATTATTTACAGCCCTAAAGTTTCGTCAAAGCGTGCCGTTTATGCGTCCTCGCCTATGGCAACTTGAGGGGCAAAACAAAAAATATACTCGCTTTATTTCCCTAAACTTTCCATGCCCCACTCCGTTAATGAATATAACTGCGGTGTGAGTGCCCCGGAAGGCAGGGGCAGACCAAGGTACAAGGCACATAGCCAAAATATATAGCAAGGAGCTTCAAAATGGCCTCAGTCATCAATACCAATACCGCGTCACTGAATGCGCAACGCAACCTGAGCACATCGCAGTCCGCCCTGTCCACGTCATTGCAACGCCTGTCTTCGGGTTTGCGCATCAATAGCGCCAAAGACGATGCTGCTGGCCTGGCGATTTCTGAGCGCTTCACCTCGCAAATCCGCGGTCTCGATCAAGCCAAGCGCAACGCCAACGACGGCGTGTCGCTGCTGCAAACGGCCGAGGGTTCGCTGGCTTCGACGGGTAACATCCTGCAACGCGTACGTGAATTGTCGGTGCAATCGTCGAACGCCACCAACTCGGCAGGCGACCGCAAGGCAATCCAGGCTGAGGTAGGCCAGTTGCTGTCGGAAGCCGACCGCATCTCGCAAACGTCGGAATTCAACGGCTTGAAACTGCTCGACGGCTCGTTCGGCACGGCATCGTTCCAGGTCGGCGCCAACGCTGGCCAGACCATCCAGGCCACCACCGCCAACTTCCGTACCAGCAACTACGGCAATAACCAGGCAACCAGCGCAGCACCGACCACGGTCACCAGCGGCACCGCCTACAGCGGCGGCACCTTCGACATTCAAGGGCTGCAATCGGCAACGATTACGGCCAAAACGACGGACACCGCACAATCGCTGGCGGCGACCATCAATGGTGCGACCGACAAGACGGGCGTGACGGCAACGGCCAAGACCGACGAATCGGCCAAGTTTGTTGCGGGCAAAGTGTATTCGCTGGCAGTCACCTCCGACAACGCTACCGCCGCCAACGTCACCTTCACGGTGGGCGCAGCGCTCAATGCATCGGGCCTGGCCTCGGCAGTGAGCGCCTTCAATGACGTGTCGTCCACTACCGGCGTCACCGCCAAGTTGAACGACACCAACGATGGCCTGGTGCTGACCAACACTTCCGGCAATAACGTCACGCTGAAAAACAACAGTACCGATGCCACCTCGCTGGTGACCGCGGCGTCCATCGACTCGGCCGGCGGGGTAGGCACCACGGCGTCCATCGGCACTGGCGAGACCGCAACGACGATGGGCTATATTTCGATGAACTCCGACAAGGGTTTTTCGATCGGCAGTGATTCGGCCCCAGGCAAGAATGGTGTTGTCGCCGGCGCCGCCAGCCTGAAATCGGTCGCCAGCATCGACGTGTCAACCGTCAAGGGTGCCAACGATGCGCTGAAGATTCTCGATTCCGCTTTGTCGAGTGTCAACAGCCAGCGCGCTTCCTTCGGTGCCTTGCAGTCGCGTTTTGAAACGGCTGTCAGCAACCTGGAATCGACCTCGGAAAATCTGTCGGCTTCGCGTAGCCGCATCCAGGATACCGACTTCGCGTCGGAAACGGCCAAGCTGACGCGCGGCACCATCCTGCAACAGGCTGGTACTGCGATGCTGGCCCAGGCCAACTCGCTGCCTAACGGCGTGCTGTCGCTGCTGCGCGGTTAATCACCGCCAGGCAGCACCGTAGCATAGCCCTCCCCGGCCGGTCAGATGACGCATCTTGATCTGCCGGGGATTTTTCTTTAGAGGACAACATCATGGATATCCAGGCAACCGGCGGCGTCCCAGCCGCACTGCAGCAGCGTACCGCGGTCACGTCAGGCGGCACCACTGCCGCCAAGCCTGCGGCGCCAGCGGCCACGGACAGCAAGCCCACCGGCAAGGCCGCCAGCAAGGAAGAAGCGCAGTCCGAGCTGAGAGAGGTCAGGCAGGCCGTCAGCGACATCAACAAGGCCATGCAGTTCATGTCGCGCGAGCTGGAGTTTTCGGTCGACACCGACAGCGAGCGCACCGTCGTCAAGGTGATCGACCAGCAAACGCGCGAAGTCATCCGCCAGATGCCCACCAAGGAAGCATTAGAAATCGGCAAGGCCCTGGAAAAAGTGCAAGGCTTGCTGATCCGGCAAACGGCGTAAGCCGCCCCTGTGTCACCGCTTTGGGCATAGGACAAACAGGCGGTTAAATACCCCTCTAAAGTATGGATGAAATGTGCCGTTAACCAGTTATATTCATGCATTCCCTAGGAGGTCATTGTGGCTGTTTCATCCCTCAGTACTGGTGGTGTCCTCGACGTAAGTGGCCTGGTCAGTCAACTGATGACCGTGGAGAGCCGCCCCTTTGTCGCCATGCAGAGCAAAGAGAAGGCCATCACCACCCAATTATCCGCCTATGGCACCCTGAGCGGCGCCGTCGGCGCGTTCCAGACCACCGTCACCGCCCTGGCCGACGCCTCCAAATACAAGGTGGCCAATGCCACCACCTCGGATGACAAGGTCCTGACCGCCACCGCCGGCAAGGACACAGTCAAGGGCAACTACAGCGTCAACGTGACCCAGTTGGCGCAGGCGCAAACCATCAGCGCCGCCGGACAGGTCAGCACCAGCGCGCTGATCGGTTCTGGCGCCAGCACCGTGCTTACTTTTGACTTCGGCAGCGTCACGGGCGGCACCCTGGCCGACGGCAAGTATACGGGGGCCACTTTCGATCTCGATGCGACGCGCACGGCCCGCACCGTCACCATCGACGGCAGCAACAACTCGCTGCAAGGCATCCGCGACGCCATCAACAAGGCTGGCGTCGGCGTGACCGCCAGCATTATTTCCGACGGTAGCAGCACGCCGAACCGCCTGGTGCTGACCTCGGACAAGAGCGGCGAAACGTCAAGCATGCGTGTTTCCGTGGCTGGCGACCAGGATTTGAGCAATTTATTGTCCTACGCGCCGAATGGCACGCAGAACATGAAGCAAAGCAATGCTGGCCAAAATGCCAAACTGACCGTCAATGGCGTGGCCATCACCAGCCAGACCAATAACGTCGACAACGCCGTGCCTGGCGTGACGATGTCGGTGCTGAAGATCGGCGCCAGCAATGTCGGCGTCAGCATGGACACCTCCGGCATCAAGACGGCCCTGAGCAACTTCGTCAAGGCCTACAACGAGCTGAACACGACCATCAACGGCTTGACGGCCGTCACGCCGGACCAGAAGCAGGGTGCGGCGCGCACGGGCGGCCCGCTGGTGGGCGACTCGACCACGCTGAGCCTGCAGGCGAGCTTGCGCAAGATGTTTTCCAGCAATGTGCCTGGCTTGTCAGGTAGCGTGACGAGCCTGAGCCAGCTGGGCGTCGCCTTCCAAAAGGATGGCACGCTCAAGCTCGATACGGGCAAGCTGCAAACGGCCATCGACAAGACTCCGGACGACGTCATCAAACTGCTGGCCACCTCCGGTTCGACCAGCGACAGCCTGGTCAGCTTCGTCAGCTCGACCAGCAACTCGACGGTCGGCACCAAGGCCATCTCGATTTCCAAGCTGGCCACGCAAGGCACCCTGGCGGGCAGTGCACCGGCGGGCCTGAGCATCGTCGCCGGCGTCAACGACAACCTTTCGATGACGATCAATGGCGTCAGCAGCAAGGCCACGCTGGTGCCGGGCACCTACACGGCGGACAGCCTGGTCAGCCACCTGCAGTCGCTGATCAATGGCGCCTCCGGCAGCACCGACAAAACTGTCGGCGTGACGGTCAAGCAGCTAAACGGCATCATCAGTATTACCTCGAACAAATATGGTACCGCGTCGAAGCTGGAAATTACCGGCAACGGCGCCGATGGACTGTTTGGCAGCCCGACCATGACCACCGGCGTGGACGTAGCGGGCACCATCGACGGCGCCGTGGCCGTCGGCAGCGGTCAGACCCTGACCGGTTCGCCCGGCTCCGGCAGCGCCGGCATTGCGGTGCTGATCAACGGCGGCCAGCTGGGTAGCCGGGGTACGGTGAATATTTCGAAAGGCGTCAGTGCGCTGTTCGCCAGCACTACCGACAGTTACCTGGGCACGTCGGGCCTGATTCAAAACAAGAATGATGGCTTGAACAAGAGCATTGCCGATATCGCCAAGCAGCGCGATGCGCTCAATAGCCGCCTGACCCTGACCGAGGCGAGGCTGCGCAAGCAATACAGTTCACTCGACGTGAAGCTCAGTTCGATGAACAGCATCACCAATTATTTGACTCAGCAACTGGCGAAGCTGTCTTAGAGTTAACGCATATCTACTAGAGGAAAACGAATGTTTGGATCATCAAACAAGGGCGCGCAATCGTACGCCAAGGTTGGCCTGGAAACGGGTATAGGTGCCGCTTCCCCGCACAAGCTGATCGCCATGCTATTCGACGGCGCGCTGGTGGCCGTGCTGAGCGCGCAGATGCACATGAAAGCAGGCAATATCCCTGAAAAGGGCAAGTCGATTTCACGCGCCATGCAGCTGATCGACCAGGGACTGCGCGCCAGCCTGGACAAGAATGCGGGCGGCGAGATCGCCGAAAACCTCGATGCGCTGTATGAATACATGGGCGCGCGATTGCTGATGGCCAACCTGAAAAATGACCTGAACATCCTCGAAGAGATACAGGGCCTTCTGACCGGACTGCGCGACACCTGGAACGCCATAGGCACGCCTTCCGGCATGAATATTGCCGCTAGCGATGCATCTGTTACCCGCATCTCCAACTATGCGAGCGCCTGAGCCATGATGACCCATCAAGAAGTCCTGACTACCTACGAAACCATGCAATCCCTGACGGGCCGGATGGTGACCGCCGCCAGCAACGCCGACTGGGACGCGCTAGAAGCACTGGAGCAGCAAGTGAGCGCGCACGTGGAATCGCTGAAGGCGAATGAAGCAAAAGTCGTGCTGGAAAGCGCCGGCCGCCAGCGCAAGGTTGCCCTGATCAAGCAGATCCTGGAAGACGACCGCAAGATCCGCGACCTGACCATGCCGTGGATGGCGCATTTGTCCAAGCTGATCAACAGCACGGGCACCGAACGGCGCCTGGCCAACGCCTACGGCGTCTAAACGCCCAAGGGGCAAGGTCACTATCATGTTGCCGAAGATGGATGCCATCGGCATGACGCCCTTGACCCCGGTCAAGGCCACGCGGGCGGCCGACGCCGTCGCCGACCCGCGCCAGGCCGAGTTCCAGCGCTCGCTGCAGGGACTGATCGGCAAATCCATGCAGGGCCAGGTGCTGGCCCGCATGGGCGACGGCAGTTACCTGGTGCGCGTGGCCGGCACGCCTGCCCGCATGCAGCTGCCCGCCGGCGCCCAGCCGGGCACGGAAATCCCGCTGACCTTGATCGGCATCAATCCACGCCCCTCTTTTCAAATCGGCAACAACCGCGACCAACCCGCCAGCACCCTGCTGACGTATGCGGACGCGGATGCCGAGCCCGAGGCTGCCGACCTGCGCGGCCCCCAGCCAGGCGCCGCCCAGGCGGGCACGCGCGCCAGCAGCACGGCCGCCACCCTGCTCAGCCGCGCGCCCCTGACGCCGGCCAATCTGCTGCCCGCCCTGGCAAGCGATACGCCGGCGCCGGAACTGAGCACCACCGCGCGCGCCATCAGCACTGTGCTCAGCCAGGCGGAAAGCGTGCCCGGCGCGCCCCTGGCGCTGGTCGGCAGGACGCCGCTGATGGCCATGCCGGGTAGCGATCCGGCGCAGGTGGCGCAAAAACTGCGCGACACGGTCGGCAGCAGCGGCTTGTTCTATGAATCGCATGTGGCCGAATGGGCCGAAGGCAAGCGGCCGCTGGCCTCGCTGCTGCTGGAGCCGCAAATGCAGAAGGCGGCACAGGGCGACATGGCCAGGACGGGCACCGACCTGGCCTCGGCGCAACTGATCAATTTACAGCTGCATACGCACGAACAGGCGCGCGTGCAGTGGCAGGGCGAAGCCTGGCCCGGCCAGAAGATGCAGTGGGACATCAGCCAGGATGCGCCGGAAGGCCAGCAGCACGCTGGCACGCAAGACGACGCGGAAGCGACGACCTGGCGCAGCAATGTGCGCTTCCAGTTCCCCCTGCTGGGCGACCTGGCCGCGCACGTGGTCTTGCAGGGCGGCCGGGTGGCCATCCAGATGCAGGCCGGCAGCGAAGGCAGCGCCGACACCTTGCGCCAGCATGCGGCGCGGCTGGAAGCGTCGCTAGCCGCCGCCGGCTGGCCCCTGTCCTCCCTGAGCATCGCCGGCAAGCCGGAGGCGGCCGAAGCGCCAGCAGCGGCGCCAGGAGCAGACGGCGATGCTTGACGACACCAAGCGCAAGGTGCCGCAGACGGCTGTCGCCCTGGCTTACCAGAGCGGCACGCCAGCGCCCAAGGTGGTGGCCAAGGGCAGCGGCCTGATCGCGGACCAGATCATCAGCACGGCGCGCGAACACGGCGTCTTCGTGCATGAATCGAAGGAATTGGTGGCGCTGCTGATGGATGTCGACCTGGACCGCCAGATTCCGCCCGGCCTGTATCGGGCGATTGCGGAACTGCTGGCCTGGTTATATCATATTGAAACTGCGAAGGGCAGCCCCATCCCGCCGCCGCCCGACACCAGCGTCAACCTCACCGATACATAGACAGGCATCAATGCAAGTACATATTATGGATTCCGGCCTCGAAAACTGGCATGACTTTGAAGTGGAATCGCGGCGGGAGATCATCGCCTTGCTGCGCAGCATCAGCGAAAAGAACCAGCTGATCCGCATGCTGATCCACGGAGAATCCGATGTGTGCGTCACCTCCATCCTGGAAGTCGATGCCGAACACAATACCGTCATCCTCGACCGTTCCGTGAACGCCGACCAGAACCGGCGCATGCTGGCCGCCACCGGCATCTCGTTTGAAACCTCGCTCGACAAGATCCGCATCCTGTTTGCCAGCTCCCTGGTGCAAGAGTGCCAGTACGGCGGCACGCCCGCCTTGAAAATTGCCATTCCAGAAACATTGATCCGCTTGCAGCGGCGCGAGTACTACCGCATGACCACGCCCGTGAGCAATCCCGTGCGCGTCTCGATTCCCCTGCCGCCCTCGCTGGGCGGCACCGACACGCCGTTCCCGCTGGCGGACATCAGCTGCGGCGGCATCGCCATCCTGGACAATAAACTGATACTGGGCGAAACCATCGGCAGGGACTATCCCGGCTGTCGTATCGACTTGCCCGACGTCGGCATCGTCACCGCCACCTTGCAAATTCGCAATTCGCTGGACATGACCCTGCTGAACAACAAGCTGAACCGCCGCCTGGGCTGCCAGTTCGTCGACCTGCCGCGCAGCATGCTGGCGCACGTGCAGCGCTATATCACGCGACTGGAGCGTGAGAGGAATGCGCGCATGGCGGGGCTGGGTTAACACCTTACAAACCTGCTGCGCGTCGCCATTTGCGGCCTGCGATGCTCACTGTACTAGAGTACAGTTCCGCTTCTCGGCCACAACTGACTTCCGCTCGCTACGGTTTGTAAGGCGTTCGTGACATACCAATACACTTGCCTGTATCAAACTTGCATATTCATGATTTCATGATATGCAGAAACTAATTTATTTCTCACCTGCACCGTCGCCTGGAATTCGATGCTGGACTTTTGCATCGACACCATCACATCCGACAGGCTGACCTTGTCGTCGCCCATGGTAAAGCGCTGGCCCATCGCCGACGAGGCCTTTTGCGCGCCGCTCACGGAGTCCAGCGCGCTCTTGAAGGCATCGGCAAAATTCACCTTCGCCGCCGGCGCCTCGGTCTGGATCGCCGGTATTTTCGCCTCCGGCCGCGTGGCCGCCGACTTCAGTTGCGCGATCATCGCCTCGATCCTGCTGCTATCGATACCGCCTGTTTTCACTTTGCCTCCCGATTCTCGTCTATTCCTGCCTGTTGCTTCCGGAGAACAAAACTCCAGTCAGCAAGGCAACGACGGGTACAATAACTTCCGTCACATGTTGCCAAGGTTCCACAATACCAGTGCCAACGCCAGCCGCTCGGCCGAGCAGGCGGCAAAAGCGCCTTCTGTTTGGACGATTGAAGCGCGTGACAGTGGCGGATAATTCTGCATATCGCCCCCTCCTCCAGTGGAAGCGGCCCCCACGCATCACCCAATACCCGTCAATAACACGCGCCCCGGAAGGCAATCATGGCTGTAGCCGAAGAAATCGATGTGAACCGCATACCGCCGGAACCGGCGCCTGCCCGCTCTCCCGTGGAGTCCGTGCAAGCCTTCGCCAAGACGCCGATGGGCAAGAATTTCCTGCGCGGCCTGGGCGTGGCGGCACTGATTGCCATCGGCGTGGCCCTGTACATGTGGAACCAGCCGCCCGAGTACAAGGTCCTGTTTTCCAACTATACGGACCGCGACGGCGGCGCCATCACCGCGTCGCTGGACCAGTTGGGCATCAAGCACAAGTTTTCCGAAGGGGGCGGCGCCATCCTCGTGCCGTCCGAGCAAGTCCACGATGCGCGCCTGAAGCTGGCCGCGCAAGGCTTGCCGAAGGGCGGCAACGTGGGTTTCGAGCTGATGGAAAACCAGAAGCTGGGCGTCTCGCAATTTCTGGAACAGGTCAATTTCCAGCGCGCGCTCGAAGGCGAACTGGCCAAATCGATCGAATCGGTGTCCGCCGTCGACACGGCGCGCGTCCACCTGGCCCTGCCAAAACCGTCCGTCTTCGTGCGCGAACAGCAAAAACCGACGGCCTCCGTGCTGCTGAACCTGCATCCGGGCCGCGGCCTGGACCAGTTGCAGGTAAGCGCCATCGTGCACCTGGTGGCGTCCAGCGTGCCGGAATTGCTGCCGATCAATGTCACCGTGGTCGACCAGGCCGGCACCCTGCTGTCGAATCAGGAAAAGGACAAGGACCGCGCCAACGGCATCAAGAGCCTGGACCCCAACCAATTAAAGTACGTGCAGCAATTGCAGCAAAGCGTGATCAAGCAAGTCGAATCGATCTTGCTGCCCATCGTCGGTGAAGGCAATGTGCGCGCCGAAGCGACGGCCGACGTGGATTTCTCGCAAAGCGAGCAGGCGGCAGAAACCTACAAGCCGAACTCGCCGCCGGAAGCGTCCACCATCCGCAGCCAGCAAACGAGCGAATCGACGGGCGCCGGCAATGCCAATCCGTCCGGCGTGCCGGGCGCCCTGTCGAACCAGCCGCCTGGCGTGGCCACGGCGCCATTGACGGCCGAGGCACCGGGCGCCGCAGCTGGCGCACCGACTGCACCGACCCAGAAAGAATCGACGACAAATTACGAAGTTGACAAGACCGTGCGCTACGAGCAGAAATCCATGGGCGGCTTGCGCCGCCTGTCGGTAGCCGTCGTCGTCAACTACCGCCGCAGCTTCGACAAGGATGGCAAGGTCACGGTCAAGCCGATTTCCCCTGCTGAAATGGTCCAGATCAATAATCTGGTCAAGGAAGCGATGGGCTACAACAAGGAGCGCGGCGACAGCTTCAGCGTGGCCAACTCGCCCTTCGACGGCATCGACCGCGCGCCGGAAGGCAAGCTGGAGTGGTGGCGCGACCCGGCGAACTTGCCGCTGGCCAAGGAACTGGCGAAATTCCTCATCACGGCCCTGATTCTGCTGTATATCTTCATCAAGATCGTGCGCCCGATGCTGCGCCCCGTGATGCGCAAGATCGACGATTTCGGCGCCCCGCCACCCGTCATCGAGCCGGAACTCGCCAAGGACGGTGCAGAAAACGTAGTCCTGCTCAGCGAAGCCGAGCTGGAAGAACTGGAAGAAGATACGGCCCGCGGTTATCGCGAAAACCTGGCGATGGCCAGGAAACTGGCACAGGAAGACCCGCGCGTGGTGGCCAACGTAATCAAAGCATGGATAGGCAATAATGACTGAGACAACGGGACTGCAAAAAGCATCCATCCTGATGCTGGCACTGGGCGAGAGCGAAGCGGCCGAGGTCATGAAATTCCTCGGCCCGCGCGAAGTGCTGAAACTGGGCGCCGCCATGGCCACCATGAAGGGCATTGCGCACGAACAGGTGGTCGAGGTGCTCGACGACTTCCGCGCGCAGACGGAACTCAATTCCACCGTCGGCCTCGATTCGGACGAATATATCCGCCAAGTCCTCACCAAGGCGCTGGGCGACGACAAGGCTTCCGTGCTGCTGTCGCGCATCCTGGGCGGCAAGGATGCGTCCGGCATCGAATCGCTGAAGTGGATGGATTCGCAATCCGTGTCCGAGCTGATCCGCAACGAACACCCGCAGATCATCGCCACCATCCTGGTCCACCTGGAACGCGACCAGGCCTGCGAAATCCTCGGCCATTTCACGGACCGCCTGCGCAACGACGTGGTGCTGCGCATCGCCACCCTGGACGGCGTGCAGCCGGCCGCCTTGCGCGAACTCAACGACGTGTTGACGAAACTGCTGTCCGGTAACGAAAACATCAAGAAATCGTCGCTGGGCGGCGTGCGCGCGGCGGCCGAGATCCTCAACTTCATGAGCGGCGAGCAAGAAGGCTCCGTCATGGACAATATCAAGAATTACGACAACGACATGGCGCAAAAGATCATGGACGAAATGTTCGTGTTCGACAACGTGATCGACATCGACGACCGCGGCATTCAATTGCTGCTGCGCGAAGTGCAGTCGGAAATGCTGATCATCGCCCTGAAAGGCGCCTCGCAAGAGCTGCGCGACAAGATCTTCAAGAACATGTCGCAGCGCGCCGGCGAGATGATGCGCGAAGACCTGGAGTCGAAAGGCCCCGTGCGCCTGTCGGAAGTGGAATCGCAACAGAAACAGATCCTGCAAATCGTGCGCCGCCTGGCGGACGAAGGGCAGATAGTACTGGGTGGAAAAGGCGAGGATTCGTTTGTCTAATTTAATACCAAAAGAGCAGCAAACCGCTTACCAGCGCTGGGAAATGACCTCGTTTGGCGACGAGCGTCCCAGCGTGGTGGCGGCGCGCAAGCTGCTCGAACCGGAGCCGGAAGCGGAATTCGACCCGGGCGTTGATCCATACGGCGAGCTGCACGAAGAAGAGCTGGCCCCGTCGCTCGAGTATCCGACGCAGGAAGAACTTGACGCCATCCGCGAGGAAGCGCGCGCCACGGCCTTCGATGAGGGTCGCGCCGCCGGCTATTCGGAAGGCCACGCGGCCGGGCATGCCGATGGCCATGCGCAATCGTATGCGCAAGGCAAGGCGGAATCCGCCGTCGAACTGGCGCATCTGCAAACCATCGCCGTCGACTTCGGCACGGCCGTGCACCAGGCCGATGAACTGATCGCCAACGACGTCATGGAACTGGCCTTGCAACTAGCCAAGGGCATGCTGAAAACGGCCTTGCCGGTGCGCCCCGAGCTGATGCTGCCGATGGTAAGGGCAGCCATCGAATACTTGCCCGTGCTGCAACAACCGGCCTTGCTGATGCTCAATCCGGAAGACGCGCAAGTGGTACGCGACGGCATCGGCGATGAACTCGACAAAGGTGGCTGGCGTGTCATCGAAGACCCGACCGTGGAACGCGGCGGTTGCAAGATCGACACGGCCAGCAACCAGATCGACGCGCAGACGTCCACCCGCTGGCAGCGCCTGACGCATGCGCTGGGCAAGGACCTGGACTGGCTGGCGCCGTGAGCGAGCCCGTCAAAGGCCCCACTGCCCATGCGGCGCGCTGGCGCGCCTACCTGAGCGACTGTTCGGCCGTGGTCGGCTTTGTCGAACCGATGCAAATTTCGGGGCGGGTCACGCGCGTGGCCGGCCTGGTGATGGAAGCCGTGGGCCTGCGCCTGGCCGTCGGCGCCGCCTGTACCGTGCCGCTGCCGAATGGCGGGCGGGTCGAGGCGGAAGTGGTGGGTTTTGAAGGCGAGCGCCTGTTTTTGATGCCGCAAAGCGACGTCGAGGGCATCGTGCCCGGCACGCGCGTGTTTTCCGTCGAACCGGCCATCCCCCGCCCCGGCAGCGTGGCGCACCCGCGCCGCCGCCCCAGCGACCGCGCGCGCCACCTGCCCGTGGGTCCGCAACTGCTGGGCCGCGTGCTCGACGGCGCGGGCCGCCCGCTTGATCAGCTGGGCCCGCTGCATACGACCGATAGCGCCCCCATCAATGTACGCCCCGCCAATCCCCTGGGCCGCGCGCCCATCGTGGCCACGCTGGACGTAGGCGTGCGCTCGATCAATGCCATGCTGACCGTAGGCCGGGGCCAGCGCATGGGCCTGTTCGCCGGTTCCGGCGTGGGCAAGAGCGTGCTGCTGGGTATGATGGCCCGCTACACGGAGGCGGACGTGATCGTCGTCGGCCTGATCGGCGAACGGGGACGCGAGGTGAAGGAATTCATCGAGCAGATCCTCGGCGCCGAAGGCCTGGCCCGCTCCGTCGTCGTGGCGGCGCCGGCCGACACGCCGCCCCTGATGCGCCTGCAGGGCGCCGCGTATGCGACGGCCATTGCCGAATATTTCCGCGACCAGGGGCAAAATGTACTGTTGATCATGGATTCTCTGACCCGCTACGCCATGGCGCAACGCGAAATCGCCCTGGCCATCGGCGAGCCGCCTGCCACCAAGGGCTATCCGCCGTCCGTCTTCGCCAAGCTGCCCGTGCTGGTGGAACGGGCCGGCAATGGCGAGGAAGGCGGCGGATCGATCACCGCCTTCTATACCGTGCTGACCGAGGGCGACGACCAGCAGGACCCGATCGCCGACTCGGCGCGCGCGATTCTCGACGGCCATATCGTGCTCAACCGCCGCCTGGCCGAGGCGGGACACTACCCCGCCATCGACATCGAGCAATCGATTTCACGCGCTGCCCACTCGATCACCACGCCTGAACACCAGCAGCAGGCGCGCAAGCTCAAGCAACTGTATTCGCGCTATGAACGCAGCCGCGACCTGATCAGCGTGGGCGCCTACAGCGCCGGCACCGATCCCGTGCTGGACCAGGCTATCGCCCTGCATGAAAAGATCGAGGCCTTTTTGCAACAGCAAATCACGGAACGGGTCAGTATGGACGAGAGCTTGGGGCAACTTACCGCTCTATTCGAGTGATGAGGGCTTGCATAGCGGGAATATAATCAAGCATGGCTTCTCCTTCCCAACTTGCAACCCTGATTGACCTTGCCCAGCGCGAAACGGATGATTGCGCCAAGCGTCTGGGCGCGGCCCTGAAAGCGCTGGACGATTGCCGCCAGAAGCTCGACATGCTGTCCGGCTACCGCGATGACTATGCCCAGCGTTTTGAGGCGAGCATGAGCAGCGGCATTACGCCCACGGCCTACCGCAATTTCCAGGCCTTCATGGTCAAGCTCGACAGCGCCATCCTGGGCCAGCTGCAGGTGGTCGAGCATGCGCAAGCGCGCAGCGATAATGAAAAGATGCGCTGGCAGCTGGCCGAACGCAAGCGCATGTCGTACACCACCCTGAACAACCGGGCGCAGGAACAGGCACTGAAGCTGGAAAACAAGCGCGACCAGAAAGCAATGGATGAGCACGCGGCGCGACAAGCCTATTACAAACGCTAAGCAACACTGAGGCAGCATCATGCAAACCCTGCAAAACCCGATTTCCCAGATTGTCTCGCCAAACGCCACGCCGGGCGCCGCCAACCGCAGCCAGCCGCCCGGCAGCGGCACGACGGGCGACTTCCAGCGCACCCTGAACCGCCAGATCGAGCAACGCCAGGCCAGCCGCACTATGGAGCAAGCAGCAGCACCGGCGGCGCCCCGCCCCGCCAGCCCTGCCGCCACGCCGGCACCCGCCCAGGCGCCAGCCAGGGAAGCGAAGCCGGCGCAAGCAGGCACCGAACAGGCGGCCAGCAGCGCACAGCCATCCGCGCCGGCCAGCGAGGCGGCCGCGCCCGCCACCGGTGATAGTTCCAGCACCGCGGCCGAGGCCGAGGCAAGCGTGCCCGCCATCCCCACCGAGACAGCACCGCCGCCAGCCGATCCGGCCGCCGAAATGCTGGCCCTGGTGGGCAGCATCCAGTTGGCCATCCAGCCGCCAGCGGCCAAGGCCGTGCCGGAACTGCCCGCGCGCGCCGGCGTCAAGGCCGACGCCAAGAACCTGGCCACAGGGCCATTACTGGCAGCCGGCCAGGGCAGCGGCAAGGCTACCGCCACTGTCATCGCGCAAGCCGACAGCGGCGACTTTGCCGACAGCCTGGGCCAGGCACAGGGCAAGGCGGCCACCACACCCGGCACCAGCGTGCCGACCGGCAAGGCCGAGCCGGGCAAGCTGGCCATCGATGCCCAGTTGGCGGCCACCGCCAGGGCTGGCACCGCCGTGGCCGAACCGATTATCAAGGAAACGCCAGCCGACCTGAGCCGCTTGGCGGCCCAGTTGCAGCCAAGCGCGCTGCAGCAAGCCGCCGCCGCTGTGGCCGTGCCGGCAGACAAGCTGACGGGCCGGGTCGGCACGCCGGCCTGGGACCAGCAACTGGGGCAAAAAGTCGTGTGGATGGCGGCCGGTGGCGACCAGAGCGCCACCCTGACCCTGAATCCACCCGACCTGGGACCCGTGCAAGTGGTCCTGACGGTCACCAATGACCAGGCCGATGCCGCCTTCATGTCGGCCCAGCCCGAAGTGCGCCAGGCGCTGGAAGCGGCCATGCCGCGCCTGCGCGAGATGATGAGCGAAGCGGGCATCGCCTTCGGCAGTGCCACCGTCTCGGCCGGCACGCGGGAGCAACAAAACAATGGCGAACGGGCCGCCTCGGGCGAACGGCGCGGCAATGGCCAGGGCGGCGGAGTAGCGGGTGGCGAGATCGCCATCGCGCCAGCGGCAGGCGGACGCAGCCGGCCCAGCCTGAGTGCCGTGGATACCTTTGCCTGAGACCAATTCGTCGCCCGCGGGCCACAGGCGCGCCCCACAGCGTAAGTTTTCGTATAAAAACAGCGAGTTGAGGGCGCTTCCGCCCTCTTTTCACTGCATCCTTCTGCGCAGAATTTGCCGATAATGACATAATGGTGTCGTGATCCACTTCCATGCACTCGAGTACCATTGAAAGCAAATCCAAAAATGAAAGCAGATCCGAAAGCAGATGCAGGCCTGGCTCCCGCCGGTGCCTCGAAAAAGAAGCTTCTGATCATCGTGCTGGCCTCGGTACTGGTGGCTGGCGGCATCGGTGGCGGTGCCGCCTGGTACTTCCTGCATGGCAAGGCCGATAAAGAAGAATCGGCACCCAGCAAGAAGAAACATGCCGCTTCCAAGGCAGGTCCGCCCGTCTTCGTGCCCATCGACTCCTTCACCGTCAACTTGCAGCCGGAAAATGGCGAGCAATACCTGCAAATCGCGTTTACCTTGCAGGCCAGCAGCCCGGAAGAAATGGACTTGATCAAGGTCAACATGCCGAAAGTGCGCAGCCGCTTGCTGCTGCTGCTATCCGGCAAGAAGGCATCCGAACTCAATACCGTGGAAGGCAAGCAGCAACTGGCGGCCGAAATCATCAATCAGGTGAACCAGCCGTTCGAGGACAAAGGGCCGGAGCAGGACGTGACGGACGTATTATTTACCGCATTCATCATTCAATAAGCAGCCATGGCCGATAATTTCCTCTCCCAGGAAGAAGTCGATGCCCTTCTGAAGGGCGTCAACGGAGACCAGGACGACGCGCAGGCGCCGGAAGATGTCACGGGAGTTCGTACCTACAACCTGGCAACCCAGGAGCGCATCGTGCGCGGCCGGATGCCAACGTTGGAAATTATCAACGAGCGTTTCGCCCGTCTGCTGCGCGTGGGCCTGTTCAACTTCCTGCGCCGCAGCGCCGAAGTGTCGGTGGGTTCCGTGCGCGTGTCGAAGTACAGCGAGTTCATCCGCAACCTGGTGGTGCCAACCAATTTGAACCTGGTGCACATGAAGCCGCTGCGCGGCACGGCCCTGATGGTCTTCGATCCGGGCCTGGTCTTCCTGCTGGTCGACAATCTGTTTGGCGGCGACGGACGTTTTCATACGCGTGTCGAAGGACGCGACTTTACGCAGACCGAACAGCGCATCATTTTGCGCATCCTCGACATCGTCTTCGAAGCCTATACCAAGTCGTGGGAGCCGGTCTTCCCCGTCGAATTCGAATATATCCGTTCGGAAATGAACACGCAGTTCGCCAACATCGCCACGCCGAACGAAGTGGTGGTGGCTTCCACGTTTACGGTGGAACTGGGCTCCGTTTCCGGACAAATCCACTTCTGCATGCCGTATTCGATGATTGAGCCGATCCGCGATTCGCTGACCTCCAGCCTGCAGGGCGAAGCGCTGGAAGTGGACAAGCGCTGGATTCGCCTGATGACGCAGCAGATCCAGATCGCCGAAGTCGAACTGGTGGCCTCGCTGGGCACGGCGCGCGTCTCGTTCGACGAGATTTTGAACATGAAGGTGGGCGACATCATTCCGCTCAACATCCCCGAACTGATCGCCGCCACCGTCGACGGCGTGCCCGTCATGGATTGCACGTACGGCGTGTTGAACGGACAATATGCGCTAAAGGTCGAAAAGTTGCTGGCGAATGCCGACAACATGAATAATCATTAAGTAATGCACTCGGGCCGCGCGGCGGTCCGCATCTGTACAACAGGAGAAACACATGTCTGACAACCAAGACGACCAAAGCGCGGAAGACGATTGGGGCGCGGCTATTGCCGAGCAGGCCAAGGCGGAAGCCGAAGCGCTGCAAAACCAGGCCGCCAATACGGCCAGCGCGGCCAGCGCCGCCGTGTTCAAGGACTTTTCCAAGCAGGCATCGAAGTCGGAAACGCACAACGATATCGATTTCATCCTCGATATCCCCGTGCAGCTGACGGTCGAGCTGGGCCGTACCAAGATCGCCATCAAGAACCTGCTGCAACTGGCACAGGGTTCCGTAGTCGAGCTCGATGGCCTGGCCGGCGAACCGATGGACGTGCTGGTGAACGGCTGCCTGATTGCCCAGGGCGAAGTGGTGGTGGTGAATGACAAGTTTGGTATCCGCCTGACCGACATCATCACGCCTTCCGAACGCATCCGAAAATTGAATAAATGAAGCCTGGCCTGTTGATTTCCACCCTGCTGCCGCTGGCAGCAGCTTGCTGCATCGCCCAAGCTGCACCGGCGCCAGCACCCGCGTCGGCTGCCGCAGCGGTGACGGCAGAAGCGCCGGCGGCCACCGGAGCCAGCGCATCTGCCGAAGTTGCAACTGAAAAACCCGCTGCAGCCGCTGAAGCGGCGCCCGCGCCAGCTGCCGCCCTGCCCGCCATCCCGCCCGGCGCGCCCATGACGATGGCGCCGACGAGCTCGGCCGGTAGCTTGCTGCAAACCATCTTCGCGCTGGTGTTCGTGCTGGCCCTGCTGATCGGCCTGGCCTGGTTCATGAAGCGCTATGGCCCCAAGGTCATGGGCGGCAACAATAAAATGCGCGTCGTCAGTTCGCTCAACCTGGGCGGACGCGAACGCATCGTCCTCGTCGAAGTCGCCGACCAGTGGATCGTCGTCGGCGCCTCGCCCGGCCGCATCAACGCGCTGGCCACCATGCCACGCCAGGAAGGCGATTTGCCGCAACTGGCCACGGCGCAAAACGGCCCCGCGGCCGCCAATTTTTCCGAGTGGCTGAAACAGACCATCGAAAAACGCAATGGGAAATAAGCAGCAGATGGCGTGGTCCAACGTGAAGACTCCCCTGACCTGGCTGCTGGCGGCCGTCGCGCTGGCCTTGCCGCTGTGGGCCATGGCCCAGCCGGGCATCCCGGCCTTCAACAGCACGCCGGCGCCGGGCGGAGGACAGAATTACTCGCTGCCGGTGCAGACGCTCATCCTGATGACGTCGCTCACCTTTTTGCCGGCGGCCCTCTTGATGATGACCTGCTTTACGCGCATCATCATCGTGCTGTCCCTGCTGCGCCAGGCCATCGGCACGCAATCGGCGCCGCCCAACCAGGTGCTGGTGGGACTGGCCCTGTTCCTGACCCTGTTCGTCATGGGTCCCGTGTTCGACAAGATTTATACGGATGCCTATCTGCCTTACCAGGAAAACAAGATCAGCATGCAGCAAGCCATGGACAAGGGCGTCGATCCCCTGAAAACCTTCATGCTCAAGCAGACGCGCCAGGCCGACCTGGCCCTGTTTGCCAAGATGTCGCGCTCGCCGGCCCTGCAAGGTCCGGAAGACGTGCCGCTGCGCATCCTCGTGCCTGCCTTCGTCACCAGTGAACTGAAAACGGCGTTCCAGATCGGCTTTGCCATCTTCATCCCCTTCCTGATCATCGACATGGTGGTCGCCAGCGTGCTGATGTCGATGGGTATGATGATGATGTCCCCGGCCACAATCTCGCTGCCGTTCAAGCTGATGCTGTTCGTGCTGGTCGATGGCTGGCAACTGCTGCTGGGCTCCTTGTCTCAGAGTTTTTACTAGGGGAAATACGATGACACCCGAAAGCGTCATGACCCTGGGCCGCCATGCGATGGAAATCACCCTGATGGTGGCCGCGCCCATGTTGCTCGTCGCCCTCATCATCGGCTTGATCGTGAGTATCTTCCAGGCGGCCACGCAGATCAATGAGGCGACCCTGTCCTTCATCCCCAAGCTGGTCGGCATCTTTGTCGCCATCGTCGTGGCGGGCCCGTGGATGCTGTCCGTCATGCTCGACTACATGCGCCAGGTCTTCACGGGCATCCCGAACCTGGTCGGTTAGTGCATCAATCGCTGATCCTCCTATGCTGACCCTGTCGAGCATCGAACTGAATACCTGGATCGCAGCACTGCTGTGGCCGCTTAGCCGCATCCTCGGCTTGATCGCGGCCGCGCCCCTGTTCGGCAACGCGGCCGTGCCGGCCAGCGTGAAGGTGACCCTGGGCGCGCTGCTGGCCATGATCATCGCCCCCACCGTGCCGGCCTTGCCTGCCGTCAACCCGATGTCCTTGCCCGGTTTGCTGATCCTCACGCAAGAGATGCTGGTGGGTCTGGCCATGGGCTTTTCCATCCGCATCGTGTTTTCCGCCATCGAAATGGCCGGTGAACTCAGCAGCCTCACCATGGGCCTGGGCTTCGCCTCCTTCTTCGACCCGCAAACCAAGGGCAGGTCTTCGGCCATCAGCCAGTTCCTCGTCATGCTGGCCACCTTGATGTTTCTGACAGTCAACGGCCACCTGGTCTTGCTGGCGGCGCTGGCGGAAAGCTTTGTCAGCCTGCCGATTTCATCGAGTCCCATCAGCGGCGGCGGTTTCCAGCAATTGGCGGCCTGGGGCGGGGAAATCTTCCGTTCCGGCCTGCAAATTTCGCTGCCCATCATCGCTGCCTTGCTGCTGACCAACGTGGCGCTGGGCATTTTGACGCGCGCCGCGCCGCAGCTGAACATTTTCGGTATCGGCTTCCCCGTCACCCTGGGCGTGGGCTTGCTGGTGATCGGCATGGTCCTGCCCTACCTGGCCACGCCCTTCCAGAACATGTTCCTGCGCGGCATAGAAACGGCGCGCCTGCTGCCGCGCGGCTTCGCCACGCGCGACCGGCCACCGCCGCCCGCGCCGCCGAATTTCCTGCGTCCCGCGCCGCCGGCGCCGGCGCGCTGATCAGGGCTATCAGCCCAGCGCTTGGCGCAGCAGCAGCAGCAGCAGCAGCAGCAGCAGCGCGGACAGCACGAACATGGTCACGCCGTTCAAGCCATCGAGCACCTGCCAGGCCCGGGGCCGCGCAAACCACGGCGCCAGCCAGCGCGCGCCATCGCCCAGGGATGCAAACCACAGCAAGCTGGCCGCGCTGGCGCCGGCGATGAAGCAGCCGCGCAGCACGCCAGGTTGCTGGGCGCCAATACTGCCCACCAGTAATACCGTATCCAGAGACACATGGGGATTCAGCAAGGTAAACGCCGCCGCCTGGGCCAGGATGGCGCCCAGGCCCCATCCCACTCCGCCGTCGGCGGCGCGCAGTTGCTGCGGCCGGCGGGCGCGCCGCAAGGCTTGCCAGCCATACACTGCCAGGAAAGCGGCGCCGCCCAGCGCCAGCGCGCCGGCAGCAATCAGCACCGCGTCCGCCAAGGCGCAAAACAGCACGATGGCGCCCACGTGTTCGCGGCGCAAGCCTTGCCGCAAGACAAAGGCATTTTGCGAGCCGATGGCAACGATGAGTCCCAGGCCCAGGGTCAAGCCCTGGAGAAAAACGGAAAAGGCGTGTTGGGGCGGTGGCGGAAAGTGTCATGCGGCGATCTTGCCAGTCGCACAAAATGAAGGCAAACCACCTTTTCCACAGCCAATTAAGAAAAATGTCATTCATGCTCGCATGCCGCCCTTGGCGCCCTGGCCGCCGTCATCAGTGAAGGCAGTTTCGAGCGAGCGGCACGCGCCTTGCACGTGACGCCATCGGCCATTTCGCAGCGCATCCGCCTGCTGGATGAGCGTGTCGGCTGCGCGCTGGTGATATGCGACCAGCCCTGCCGCGCCACGGAAACGGGCCGGCGCTTGTGCCAGCATGTGGACCAGGTGCAATTGCTCGAACAGGATTTGCAGGGGACCTTGCCGGCGCTGGCCGCGCAGGGCCTGTCGCGCGCTACTGTGCCCGTCGCCGTGAATGCCGGCAGCCTGGCCACCTGGCTGGCGCCTGCCATCACCGCCTTCGCGGCCGAGCACCCGGTGCTGCTGCAAGTGGCTGTCGACGACCAAGACCATACGGCCGAATGGCTGCGCAGCGGCGCCGTGCTGGCGGCAGTCAGCGCCGCGGCCCGGCCTGCATCGGGCTGCAACAGCCGCCCGCTGGGCGCCATGCGCTACCTGGCGGCCGCCACTCCCGCCTTCCTGCAGCGGTATTTTACCCACGGCGTGGGCGCCGCCAGCCTGGTATTCAATGCCAAGGATGAGTTGCAATCGCGCTGGGTGCGGCGCCTGTGCCGCCGGCATGCGGAACGGCCACGCCATGCCCTGCCTTCCTCGCATGCCTTCGTCATCGCCGCCCTGGCCGGCATGGGCTGGGGCTTGCACCCGCAGGCGCTGATCCAGCCTTGACACGGGCGCACTGGTCGAACTGCTGCCCGCTACGCCCCTGGATGTGCCCCTGCACTGGCATACGGCACGCGTCGCGTCCGGCCTGCTCGACGGTTTGAGCGCAGCCATCCTGGCCGCCGCCCGCACGGGCCTGCTGCCGCCCTGATTGCCAGGCTCAGGGCTGGTCGCTGCTGAATACGAAGCGCCAGCGCCGCACATCGACATTCAAACGCAACTGATGATGTTTGACCAGGTAGCGCACGCCGACCAGCGCCGCCGCCAGCCCCGACAGGGCGGCTATGCCCAGCGCCCAGCGCGGGCCGAAGGTATCGGCCACCCAGCCCACGACGGGCGCGCCCAGCGGCGTGCCACCTGCCGAGATGGCCAGCAGGATCGCCATCACGCGGCCCCGCATGGCGGGCGCCGTCGACAATTGCACGCTGCTGTTGACGCTGGTGGTAAACGTTTGCGCGGCGATGCCGATGACCACCAGCATCATGCCGAACAGCCAGTAATTGGGCATCACGGCCGCCAGCGCGCAGGCCAGGCCGAACAGCGCCGCCGCCCCCAGCAGCAAGGCAAGCGTAGGCTGGCCACGGCCCGCCGCCAGCAGCGCGCCGGCCACGGAGCCGCAAGCCATGATGGAACTGAGCACGCCATACTGGCCGGCGCCCGCATGGAAGGCCGCCACCGACATGGTCGAGAGGAAGATGGGGAAATTCAAGCCAAAGGTGCCGATCAGGAACAGCATCAGCAGGATGGCCATCAGGTCGGGCCGCTGGCGCACGTAGCGGAAACCCTCGCCCAGGCTGGCGCGCGTGGCCTTGATACGCGGCGCGCGGCGCAGCAATTGCACGCGCAGCAGCAACAGCGAACCGATCACGGCGGCAAACGAGGCGGCGTTGATGATGAAGACCCAGCCGCTGCCGACGCTGCTGATCAGCAGTCCTGCTACCGCGGGGCCCAACATGCGCGCCGCATTGAATGAGGTGGAATTGAGCGCCACAGCGTTCGTTAGGTCTTCCTCGCCGACGATTTCGGCAACAAACGTCTGACGCACGGGCGAATCGAAGGCCGTCACGCAGCCCAGCAGGAAAGCAAACACATACACATGCCACAGTTGTACCAGGCCGCTGATGCACAAGATCCCGAGTCCCAGCGCCAGCAAGCCCATGGCCGCCTGCGTGCACAGCAGCAATTTCCTGCGGTCGAGCAAGTCGGCTGCCATCCCCGTCAGGGGCAGCAACAGCAGTTGCGGGCCGAATTGCAAGGCCATGACGATGCCGACGGCGCTGGCATTGTGCTGCGTCAATTCGCTCAGCACCAACCAATCCTGCGCCGTGCGCTGCATCCAGGTGCCGATATTCGACACCAGGGCGCCAGCGGCCCAGATACGGTAATTGGGAATGCGTAGCGAACGGAAGGTGTTGTTCATCTGGGCGTGCGGGCTCCTTGCCGGGGTCGTGGTGGAAAATTCAGCGGATCACTGCGCCAAGCGTTTGAGTAATGCCACCGCATGGTTCAGTTCGGTAACTTCGTCCGGCGTGAGCCGGGTTTCAATGGTGCGCGCCAGCCAGTCCTCGCGCGCGGCGCGGCTGGCCGCGATCCAGGCGCGGCAACTGTCCGTCAGGGTCAATAGCGTCTGCCGGCCATCAAGCGGATCGGGCGAACCCGTCACCATGCGCGCTTGCGTCAACGCTTGCACGGTGGCGGCCATCGACTGGGGCCGCATGCCTTCGGCGCGCGCCAGGCTGCTGGCGGTGGCCGGGCCGTCGCGCTCAAGGCGGCTCAGCACGGACGCCTGCGACATGCTGACATCCCCAAGATGCGCTTCCTCGCGCAGGCGGCGGCGCAATTTGCCGATGAGAATGCGCAAGTCGCCGGCCAGTTGCAGCACTTGTTCGTGGTCTTCTTGCAAAGTGGTCATGGTAGCCGTGGTGTGGATCAACGGCCTCCACTATAACAGATAAACAGGTAGACTGCACAGTTTGCCTGCATATATTGTCAAGACGGCCATTTTACGCACGTAAAAAAGCCGGGGCGGGAGGTATTCTCCCTGCCCCGGCTTGCCGTTCATCCAGCCGATACCGAGCGCTTAGCTGATGTAATTGAACAGCGACAGGCCCGAGATCGAGGTGAACGTTTTCTGCGCCGCCTGCAGGGTGACCTGCTGCTGGGTGAAGGTGGAAATGGCTTTCACCATGTCCAGGTCCTGCAGGTCCGACAGGGTGGTGGCGTACTGGAGGTCGAGGTCGTCGCCTGCGCTGTCGAGATAATCGAGCTCCTTCATGCGCGCGCCCACTTCGGTGCGCACCGACAGCACATTGTCGTAGGCCGTGTCGAGTATATTGTGGGCCGCGTTCAAGCCGTTCGTCAGGCGCGCCTGGCCCGCGTCGCCAGTGGTCGTCTGGCGCAGCACGCCGATCAGGTTTTTCACGGTGGTAAACAGCGATTCCTTGGCGCTCGGCTCCAGCGTAAAGCTGTCCTGGTCCGCCGGCGCACCCGTGATGTTGACTTGCTGGCCGTCGAAGGTGATGGTGTCGCCCGTCTTGTAGGGGATGGGCACGGCGGGATTCGGTACCGTCTGGCCCAGCGTGGCGTCCGTGACGGTGTACGTGGTGACGGCAGTAGTACCCGTGCCCGCGACCTTGAAGTCGATGGAGTATTTATGTCCCGTCAATGCCGTCGGGTCCGTCACCGTGCCGCCCGAAACGATGCCAGAACCGCCGCGCGTGAAGTTGGCGGCGGCGGCGGCCGTGGTGAACTTGCCATTGCCGGTCAGGTTATTTTCAAAGACGGCGGCGCCGGAATCGCTGGTCGCCAGGTAGCGCGCCGAGCCCACCTGCAATTCGCGCTGGCCCTGGTCGCCCACATAGGTGGCGCCCGCCGGCGTCTGGCTGAATGGCTGGGTGGTGGATTTATAGCCGGAAAACAGGTAGCCGCCGGCGCCGTCGGCCGTGTTCGCGATGCCCAGCAAGTCGGTCAGCCGCCCTTCCAGCTCCTTCGCCAAGGTGTCGCGGTCGACGTCTTTCAGCGCAGGATTGCCGGCCTTGACGACCAGGTCTTTCACGTCCGCAATCAGTGAACCCGTGCTGGCCAATGCCAGCTCTTCCTGCGACAGGAAATTCTTCGCGTTCGAGCGGTTCGTCACGAACTGGGTATTGATCGATTGCGACTGCGTCACTTCCAGCGCGCGCGCCGAGGCGATCGGATCGTCGGCCGGCGTCAGATTGCGACGGTTCGACGACAGCTGCATCTGCGTACGGTTCAAGGCGCCCTGCAGATTGTTCAGCTGCGAGCTGCCCTGGTCATAAATCATTCGTGTGCTGATGCGCATGATGCTGCCCTTCCAGAAAGCCGCCGCGCGCTACGTCGCGGCAAAAATTGATTAACGTCCCAGGCCGATCACCACGTCGAACAGGGTGCTGGCGATCTGCATGACCTTGCCGCACGCCTGATAGGACTGCTGGTAACGCAGCAGGTTGGCCGCCTCTTCATCGAGGTTGACGCCGGAAACGGCCTGCTGCTGGGTACTGGTCTGCTGCAGCAAGGCCAGGCTGGCCAGGCCGCTGACCTGTACTTCACGTGTCTTGTTGCCCACGAAACTGACGGTTTGCGCATACGAACCCTGGAACGTGGCATTGCCGCCATCGAGGATGTTCTTCGTCTGCAAGCCCGCCAGCAGCGCGGCGTTGCGGTTATCGCCCACACCACCCGAGTTCGGCGCAATGGTGAATTTATCGCCCTGCGCCGGCGCGCCCGTCATACTGACATTGATGCCGCCAAAGCTGAGGCTATCGCCTTCCGTATACGGGATGTTCGCCGTCCCGGCCGGATAAGTCGTGGTGGCGCCATTCAAGCCCTTGACCGTCACCGCCTGGCCGGCCGGGAAACCCGTCAGCGAGGTCGTCGCCTTGTCATATGTCAAGGTCAGGGGACCCGTCAGGGCATTACCCGGGGTCAGGTATGCCTTGTCGACGGAGCCTGCACTGAGCTTGCCCGTGCCCGTATTGGCCACCGGCGCCGAGGTGGCGATGGGGGCGGCGGCGGCGATCTTGTTGCGGTCGGTGATCAGCACGGCCATGCCGGCCGCGCCATTCGCCGTTGGTTTGATGACGTAGTTGTCGCCTTGGGCGGCCGTGCCCGAGATCGAGAAATCGACGCCGTCGATGGTTTGCGGCCCCGTTTGCGGATACGGATTGATGATGGTGTGCGCACCGTCGGATTCGCGCGTCACCACATAATTGCTGCCATCGTATTTCAGGCTGTAATCGCTGGCCGTCAGCTTGGTGGGGTCGCTGACCTTGGCCGACAGCACGGTGGTGCTGCTGGCGTTGTTGCCGCGGTCGGCGCCGATCACGGGGTCGGGTATCTTGAAAAAGTCGCCGCCCATGGCGCCATTCAAGTCCTGGCCCAGCTTGTGCTGATCATTGAAAGTGCTGGCCAGCGCGATGGCCACCTTGCCCAGGGAGTTCTGGACATTGTCCAGGGTGCCGTTGCGGAAATCCAGCAAGCCGCCCAGCGAACCGCCGGTCAGGGAGCTGTCCGGCAGCACGCTGACGGTACTGCCCGTGACATAGCCCACCTCTATGCGGTTCGGGTCCGTCCGCGAAGGCGTAGCCGCCAGCTCGAAGCTGCGGTCCGCCACCACCAGCGGCTGGCCCGCGCCGATGGAAATGGTCACGGTATTGTTGGCAGCGGGTTGCACCGTCGCCTTGACATATTTGTTCAATTCCGTGATCAGCTGATCGCGCTGGTCCAGCAGATCGTTGGGCTGGTTGCTGGCATCGACCGACAACTGGGAAATCGACTTGTTCAGCTCGGCGAGCTGCTTGGCATAGGTGTTAATCACCGTCACATTCGACGTGATCTGCGAATTGACGCCGTCGCCGATCTCCGTCAGGCGCGCGCTCAAGCCCTGGAAACGGGAAGTGAGCGAGCCGGCGCTCGACAGCAGCGCCTGGCGCGAGGCGACCGAAGACGGATTGGCGCTGAAATCCTGCACGCCCTTGAAGAAGTCTTGCAGGGCGGGCGACAAGCCCGCCGTGGGATCGGCCAGCAAGTTGTCGATCTGGCTGATCTGCGTGTAATAGCTATCGAGCGCGCTGGTGGCGCTTTGTGCGCCATTGACCTGGGTGGCCATGAAGCTGTCGTACTGGCGCTTGATCTGCGACACTTCCGTGCCCGTGCCGATGAAGCCATAGCCGGCATAGTTCGACTGCGAAGTCTGCTGCAGCACCGTCTGGCGATTGTACCCGGGTACATTCGCATTGGTGATGTTATGCCCGGTCGTCGACAGGCCCACCTGCGCTGCAAGCAAACCGCTCTTACCGATGCTGAGTAGATTCGAAGTCATGGTGTCTTATTGGTTACCGTCAAATGTATTTACGGCAGTCGCGGCGAAAACTTGAAACGCGCGGCCTGCACATGGGTATGGAGGCGGATTAACCGACCAGCGAATGCTTGATGATCTTTGTCAATTTGGCAGCGTAATTCGGGTCCGTCGCGTAGCCGGCCTTTTGCAAACCCTGAGCGAACGTGCTGGCGTCGCCCGCGCTGGCCAGCACTTTTTCATAGCGCTTGTTGTTGGTAATCAACTGCGCATAATCCTTGAAACTGTCCGCGTAGCTGTCATAGGCGCGGAATTTTTCCACCTTGCGTTGCGCCTTGCCATTCACATATTCCGTGGTGACGGCTTCCGCGACCTTGCCCTTCCAGTCGCCCGTGGCCTTGATGCCGAACAGGTTGTGGCTGCTGCTACCGTCGCGGCTGATGATTTCGCGCTTGCCCCAGCCCGTTTCCAGCGCCGCCTGGCCCAGCATGAACTTGGCCGGGATGCCGGTGGCGCGACTGGCTTCTTCCGCATGCACGCCCAGCTTTTCCTGGAAGGCGCGCACGTGCGGCGCCTGCGTGGCGTTGGCCTTGTCGCTCAGGGTCTTGCCGGTGCCGGTGGCGCTGGCCGCGCCGTCGGTCAGCGCGCCCTGCTGCTGGCGGAACGCGGCCAGCGCCTGCGCCATGCTCGACGAGCGGGGCGACGGCGCTTCAGCGCCATCGGCAGCCAGCGCCTGGTTCGACGACGACAGTTGGCGGATCAGCACATCCGCCAGGCCCGTGCCCCGCTTGGCCAGGTTCTGGCTCGTCTGCTGATCCAGCATCGAGGTGTACATCTTGCTTTGCTGGCTATCCATGATGCCGTCCTGCGGCGAGGCTTCGCGCATGCTTTTCATCATCATATTGATGAACATGGCTTCGAATTGCGTGGCCGCCTCTTTCAGGGCGGCAGGGTCTTTCGCCTTGGCGGACTGGCGCAAGCCATCCATGCCCTTGACGTCATAGGCGGCGGTATTGCTGAGGTCGGTTTGGCTGATCATGGCGTGCCCATCAAATGATTTCAAGTTCGGCGCGCAGCGAACCGGCCGCCTTCATCGCCTGCAGGATGGCCAGCAAGTCTTGCGGCGAGGCGCCGATGGCATTCAAGGCTTTCACCACGTCGGACAGCGAAGCGCCACCCTTGACCAGCATGACCTTGCCCGGTTCCTTCTTGATATCGATCTGTGCCGTCTGCGTGACCACCGTGCGCCCGCCCGACAGGGGCGCCGGCTGGCTCACCTGCGGCTCGACATTGATGGTGACGGACAGGTTGCCATGCGAAATGGCGCATGTTTCCAGGGTCACGGACTGGTTCATCACCACGGAACCGGTGCGCGCATTCATGATGACCTTGGCTGCCAGGCGGGCTGGATTGACTTCGATGCTTTCCAGCTGGCCCAGGAATGTCACGCGCTGGTCGCTGCCGCCCGGCGACTGCACCTGGATCACGCGCCCGTCCAGCGCGGCGGCCGTGCCTGCACCGTAGCGGCTGTTGATGGCGTCGACGACCCGGCTGGCAGTGGAAAAATCGGTGGCATTCAATTCCAGGCGTATCGTATTGTTGGCACCCAGCACCGAAGCGACGCTGCGCTCGACCGTGGCACCGCCCGAGATGCGGCCCACGCTCAAATGATTGACGGTGACGGAGCTGCCGGCCGCCTGCGCGCCCACGCCGCCCACCAGCACATTGCCCTGCGCCATGCCATACACCTGGCCATCGGCGCCCTTCAATGGCGTCATCAATAACGTGCCGCCGCGCAAGCTTTTCGCATTGCCCATCGACGACACGGTCACGTCCAGCATCTGGCCCGGCTGGGCAAAGGCGGGCAAGGACGTCGTCACCATGACGGCGGCCACGTTCTTCAATTGCAAGCTGGTGCCTTGCGGCAAGTTGATACCTTGCTGCTGCAGCATCGCCGCCACGCTCTGGATGGTGAATGGCGTTTGCGTGGTCTGGTCGCCACTGCCGTCGAGGCCGACGACAAGGCCATAGCCCATCAGCTGATTCTGGCGCACGCCGGCAATGCTGGCCAGGTCTTTCAGGCGCTCGGCCTGCGCCACGGGCGCCAGCAGGGAGACGGCCAGGCCGAACATGGCTAAAAAGCGGGGGAAGGTCAAGGTCGCCATGATCAGAACGGCAGCAGGCTGAGGAAGAAGCGCGACGCCATCGACGCCATTTCGGCGCGATCGATCTGGCTGTTGGTGCGGTACTCGACGCGCGCATCGGCCACCTGGGTCGAGGGCACGACGTTGCCCGTGCCGATGGTGTCCGGATTGACCATGCCCGAGAAGCGGATGAATTCCGTACCCTTGTTCATGGCGATCTGTTTTTCGCCGGCGACGATGAGATTTCCGTTTGGCAATACCTCGATCACCGTCACGCCGATCACGCCGGAAAACGTGTTGCTGGCGGACTGGTTGTCGCCATCGGCAAATTTCGTTGCGCCATTCGCCGAGACGCTGCCGCCCAGGCGCCCCTGCAGCATGCCCGGCGTGCTGAAGCCCACGCTGCCGGACTTGTTGCCGGAACTGGCGCCTGCCTTGACGGCATTCGTGCGCTCGGTGATAGCGATCGTCATGGTGTCGCCCACGTGGCGCGCGCGACGGTCTTCAAACGCGGGACGGTAAGTCGACGGCTGGTAGATGGAACCGTTGCTGACGACCACCGGTTCGGGCATCGGCGCGCGCGTGGTGGTCGGATATTGCACGATCGAGGTGGGCGTGATGGCGCAGCCGGACAGCAGGACTGCGGACAACAGGGCGATGATGGGGTATTGCATGACGAACCTCCGCTGCCATCCGGCGGCGGATGGCATGACGACTATGAAAATTAAAGTTGCGACAATTTCTGCAGCATTTGATCGGATGTGGTGATGGCCTTGCTGTTGATCTCGTAGGCGCGCTGCGTCTGGATCATGTTGACCATTTCCTCGGCCACGTTGACGTTCGAGGTCTCGATATAGCCCTGCATCAGCACGCCGGCGCCATTCGTGCCCGGGGTATTCGTCTGTGCCACGCCGGAGGCGCCCGTTTCCATGTACAGGTTTTCACCCTTCGACTCCAGGCCGGCCGGATTGACGAAGGTGGTCAGCTGCAGGGAACCGATCTGCGATGGCGCCACGGTATTGGGCAAGGTAACGGAGACGGTGCCGTCGCGCGCCACGGTCAGGCTCAGCGCATTGCTCGGCACGGTGATGGCAGGCTGGATGACGAAACCTTCGGAGGTCACCATCTGACCGTTTGCATCCGTCTGGAAGGAGCCGTCGCGCGTGTAGGCGGTGGCGCCATCGGGCAGCAGCACCTGGAAGAAACCGGTACCGTTGACCATCACGTCGCGCGAATTGCCCGACGCCTGGGGATTGCCCTGGGTATGGATGCGTTCAGTAGCCACGGTGCGCACGCCCGTGCCGATCTGCAAGCCCGACGGCAGCTGGGTTTGCTGCGAGGATTGCGCACCCGGCTGGCGCACATTTTGATACAGCAAGTCTTCAAACACGGCGCGCGACTTCTTGAAGCCGGTGGTGCTGACGTTGGCCAGGTTATTGGCGATCACGTCCATCTGCGTCTGCTGCGCTTCCAGGCCGGTCTTGGCTATCCAAAGGGAACGAATCATGTTTTTTCTCCAATAACAGCGCTTGCCAGCCCTGTAGACTATTTCTATGTGACCATTATGCGACCGGCTCTATCAATTCAAAGCGAGGATCTGGGTGGCTTTCGCCGCGTTATTCTCGGCATTCTTCAACAAGCTCATTTGTGTTTCGAACTGGCGCGCCAGGGCGATCATGCTGACCATCGAGTCGACGGGGCTGACATTGCTGCCTTCGAGCGCGCCCGTGGTCAATTTGACGGCCTGGTCGGCTTGCGCCACCGTGCCATCCTTCAGGCGGAACAGGCCGTCGTCGCCGCGCACCAGCTGCTGCTCGGGCGGGTTGACCAGCTTGATGCGTCCCAGCACCGTCGATGGCCCCGGCGGCACATCGGTGGAAATCGTGCCCACCGTGCCATCGCCGGCGATGGCCACCGTCACACCCGGCGGAATGGCCAGCGGCCCCGTGTCACCCTGCACCATCAGTCCCGATTGCGTCTGCAACATGCCGTTTTCATTGAGCTTGAAGGCGCCGTTGCGCGTATAGGCTTCGGAACCGTCGGCCGACTGCACCGCGATCCAGCCCCCGTTTTCCACGGCCACGTCGAGCGCGCGGCCCGTGTGCTGCATGGGACCTTGCGTGAAATCGGAACCGACCGTCGAATCGACGACAAAGGCGCGCGTCGGCATCATGCCATCGGCCACCACGGGCACGGCGCGAAACGAGTCGAGCTGGGCACGGAAACCCGTGCTGGTGGCGTTCGCCAGGTTATTCGCGGTGGTCGCCTGCTTGTCCAGGATGTGCTTGGCGCCCGAGCCGGCGGTGTAGATGAGACGGTCCATTTTTTCTTTCTCCCAAACCAACAATAAAATCGGGGGCATATGCCCCCGGTCAACTTATTAGCGGAGGTTGACGAGTGTTTGCAGGACCGAATCCTGCGTCTTGATGGTCTGCGCATTCGCCTGATAGGCGCGCTGGGCGGTGATCATGTTGACCAGTTCAGCCGTCAGGTCGACGTTCGACACTTCCACGGCCGAGGCGCGCAAGTCGCCCAGGCCGCCCGAGCTCGGCTCGCCCGTCATGGGGCTGCCCGAGGTCGAGCTTTCCGCCCAGGCATTGTTGCCCAGCGGCTCGAGGCCATTCGGATTGGAAAACTTGGTCAATACCACCTGGCCCAGGTCGCGCGTCTTGCCATTGTTATACTGGCCCTGGATCACGCCATCGGCACCCACCACGAAACGGCTCAGCTGGCCGGCCGCGTAGCCATCGGCCACGGTGCGCTTTTCGCTGGTGGACGAACTGAGCTGGGTGGAATTGCTGAAGTCGACCTTGATCGCCAGGTTCGCATTCGCGCCCGTGGCGGGAAATACGGGCAAGTTCACCGTCACCGGCATGGTTTGCGGCGGATTCAGCGCCAGCATGGCGGCCTTGTCCAGGTTGCCGACGCTGTTAAACACCAGCGCCCCCGTCTTCACGGCCGGCACCTCCGTCACCGAGGCGATATTGGCGTCGATCTGGTCTGGCGTCAGGCTGGAATTGACGCCGTTGGGCACGGCGCTGCCATAGGTGGCGCTGATGGCATTCAACTGGGCCGTGCTGGCGCCGGCCGTGACGGCGGCGGCGCGCACGGCGGCGCCGGCCGCATTGCCGTAGGCGACGGCGGCGGTCGTGATATTCGCGGCCACCAGCGGCACGGCCGTGACGGCGGCCTGGTAGGCGGCGCGTGCGATCAGCGAGGCGGAATCGGTCTGCGCCGCCGCCGCCACTTTCGCGCTGGTAATTTCCTTGCCGTCAGTAGCCGTGTAGACATCCCAGGTATTGGTATTCGTCTTGACGTAGAAATTGGACATGGTGTGGGAATTGCCCAGCGAATCGAAGACCGGCACGGGGAACTGCTTGGTCCACGAGTTTTGCTCGCCCACGCTGAACGGCACCACGGTCGGCATGGCCGATTTGGAATCGAGGTTGACCTGGGTATCGACCTTGGTAGTCGCCTTCGGCGCCATGTCGGACGGGTCGATCTGCAGGGGCACGGTGGCGCCGGCCAGGATCTTGCCGTTCACATCGGCCGGATAGCCCGTCAGCTGGGCTTTCTGGGCATTGATGATGAAGCCGCTCTTGTCGACCTGGAACTGGCCGTTGCGCGAATACTGGATGGCGCCGTTCACGCTGGTGCGGAAGAAACCGCCGCCATTGATGGCGATGTCGAGCGGATTCGACGAACTCTCCAGATTACCCTGGTTGAACAGCTGCGCTACTTGCGACACGGACACGCCGATGCCGGGCTGGTTGCCGCCCACGCCATACAGCGAGTTGGCATAGATGTCGGCAAACTGCGCCTGCGACTGCTTGAAACCCACGGTGGCCGAGTTGGCGATGTTGTTGCCGATGACGTCCAGCGATTTGGCGGCGCCATTCAAGCCGCTCAGGCCTTGTTGGAAAGACATTGTGTTCTCCTGGTAGAAAATAGGGGTAGAGGGTCTACGCTACAAATAAGCGGCTTACAAAATCTGTTTCACATCGGCCATGGTGATGCTGCCCACGCCCGGCACATTCAATTTCACGCCACCCGCGCCCGTCGACACGCTGGCGACCGAACCGAACATCAGCGCCGCTGCATCCGTGAGCTTGGCGCCGCCGCGCTTGGCTTCCACCGAGAAGGTGTAGGCGCCGTCCGGCAGCACGATGTTCTTGCCATCCTTGTCGAGGTCGGCGGTAGAGCCGTTCCAGCCCAGCGGCAAGGTACCCGCATCCTGCGGGCCCAGGTCGATGGAATGGACTTCCTTGCCCGTGCTGTTGTAGATGATGACCTTGACGCTATCGGCCGGCGTCGCCAGGTCCACGCCCAGCAGGGCCGCGCTCTTGCTCAGGGTAATGTTCTTGCCTGCCGTCAACACGCCGTGGCCGATGATATTGGCCGCCTGCATGGATTCGGCCTGCTGGTAACTGGTCTTCAGCGTTTCCAGGGTGGTATTGAGCTTGTTGACGCCCGTCACCGTGGACAGCTGTGCCAGCTGGCTGGTCAGCTGTGCATTGTCCAGCGGGTTCATCGGGTCCTGGTTTTGCAGCTGGGTCACCAGCAGGGTCAGAAATTTGTTCGTTTCCTCCTCGACGCTGCCCTTCGCGGCCGTCGTCTTCTTCGGATTCATCGTCGCCATCAGGTCGGTGACGGTGGCGGTACTGGTATCGATGGTTGCCATAATAGTCAGTCAGCCTTATTGGCCAATGGTAAGGGTTTTCAGGAGCAGCGACTTGGCCGCGTTCATGGTTTCCACGTTGGTCTGGTAGGAGCGCGAAGCCGACAGCATGTTGACCATCTCGTCGACCGTATTTACGTTGGGCATGGTGACGTAACCCTTCTCGTCGGCCAGCGGGTTCTTCGGGTCGTAGACCAGCTTCATCGGCGACGGGTCTTCGATCACCTTCTGCACCTTGACGGCCGTGGCGCCGTTGGCCATGGGCACGGCCTCGAACACCACCTGCTTGGCGCGGTAGGCTTCGCCCGTGGCGCTGGTGGCGCTGTCAGCATTGGCCAGGTTGCTGGCCACCGTGTTCAGGCGCTGCGCCTGGGCGCTCATGGCCGAACCTGACACATTGAAGATATTAAATAGCGACATGATTATTGTCCTCCCTGGATGGCCGTCAGCATGCCCTTGATCTGCGAGTTGAGGAAGGTCACGGCCGCCTCGTAGCGGATGGCGTTGTCGGCAAAGGCGTTGCGTTCGAGATCCATATCCACCGTATTGCCGTCGACGGCGCCCTGGGACGGCGCGCGGTACAACAGCGGCGTGCCGTCAGCCAGGGTCTCGACCTTGCTACCCGTGCTGCCAGCGGTGGCGGCGACGCCCTTGCCCGGCATATGCTGCGGCGCCGTGCCCTTCAGGGCCGGCTGCACGCCATCCTTGCGCGCCATCGCCCCCTTCAGCGCGCTGGCGAAATCGACATCGCGCGCCTTGTAGTTGGGCGTATCGGCATTGGCGATATTCGAGGCGAGCAATTCCTGGCGCGTCGAGCGCAGGCTCAGCGCCGTCTCGTTGAAGCGCATGTAATCGTCGAGTTTCCCTATCATGTCAGGCTCCGGAAAGATCTGCCACTGGCGCCTGAGATGGCGGAAGGATGGCGGTATAGTGATGACAGGAAACATAGTACGGTGCCCAACGGCAAGGCCATCGCTGGATCAGACCGTACTTTTACCCCTTAATCGGCGCTTCGATCAGGGCGGCGCGCACTATCATGGCAGTATTCCAGAGGCCTATCACCATGAAAACACCGCTCGCACTCCTTCTCGCTCTTGCCGCCCTGCCACTGCTGGCGCAAGCGCAAAACGCCGGCCGGCAGACGCCGGAAGCGCTGCGCAACAGCGTGGAACAATTCCTGCAGGTGCAAAGCAACGGCTTGCCGGGCAAGGTGACAATCAGCGTCGGCGCCGTCGATCCGCGCCTGAACCTGGCGGCCTGCCCCGCACCACAAGCATTCATGGCGCCGGGCGCCCGCGCCTGGGGCAAGACCACCGTGGGCGTGCGCTGCACGGCGCCAAGCAACTGGACCATTTATTTACAGGCGAACGTGGCCGTCGTGGGCGACTACGTGGCCAGCGCCGTGCCGCTGGCGCAAGGGCAAGCCATCGACGCCAGCCAGCTGGTGACGATGCAGGGCGACCTGGCCGCATTGCCGGCAGGCATCGCCACGGACATGGCCCAGGTGGTGGGCGCCAGCACGAATATTTCCTTGCCACCAGGCACGCCGATGCGCCTCGACACCCTGCGCCGCAAGCCGGTGGTGATGCAGGGCCAGCTGGTGCGCGTCGTTTCCAGTGGCAACGGTTTCCAGGTAGCATCAGAAGGACGCGCCATCGGCAGCGCCGGCGATGGCCAGACGGTGCAGGTACGCACGCAGAGCGGCCAGCAGATCAGCGGCGTGGCGCGCGCAGGCGGCATGGTGGAGGTCGCCTTTTAAACACGGATGGACAGCGATATTGTGGTCTGGCGCACTAAAGTTTCGGCAGAAGGTGCCGATAATGACACATATCCCGGAGTTTCTTGACTTCGACCAGACGAGGATCACGCTGTGAAAATTACCGACAACACCATTAAAAGCAATCCCGGCCTGCCGGTGGCGCCCGCGAGCACCTCCGGCGCCCGGAATGCCGAGAAAGCCCAGGCAACACCGACGACGTCGGACAATGTACGCCTGTCGCCGCAAGGACAGGCATTAGCGGCCAGTGCAACTGCCGGCAGCGGCGCCGTGTTCGACACGAAGAAAGTCGAACGCATCAAGCTGGCGATCGCCGACGGCCAGTTCCAGGTCAACTCTGAAAAAGTAGCGGACGGTCTCCTCGACACGGTCAAGGACTTGCTGCACTCACGAAATAGATAGGTTCCCTCATGCAATCAGTGACTCCGTTTTCCAGCCTGCGCGACGAGCAACAGCTCATGACCACATTGCTGGCATTGATGAAAGAAGAACAGCGGCATCTGGTTGCGGCTGACATCGATGCAATCACGGAGCTCACGGCGCGCAAGACGGCACTCGTAGGGCAATTGAGCCAGCTGGCGGCGCAACGCCACCAGGCGCTGGCGGCAGCCGGTTTCACGGCCGCCGAGGCGGGCATGGAAGACTGGCTGGTCGGCGCCGGCGAAGCCGAAGCGGCATCCCTGTGGAAAGCCCTGCTCGAGACCACGCGCGAAGCCAAGGAACAAAACCGACTGAACAGCCTGCTGGTCAACAAGCACATGCTGCACACGCAAGGCGCCCTGAACGCCATGCGCCCCACGGCCCAGAGCGGCAATTTCTACGGCCCCAGCGGCCAACCGATGACGAACACGGCCAGCCGGCGCGTCGTCATCGGCTAATTCCCCTTCTTATTTTCCTTATTCAACAGCGCCCCCCGGCAAGGCGCAGCGGCCTTGCCAGCTCAACCGTGCGCGGGTCGCCCAGCATGCTGGCGAAATTTCGCCGCGATGGCCTGCCCCTTCGCTGCGGCGGCAGCCTGCTGCTCCGGCGTCAGTTCCGCCTGCAGCCAGTGCCAGTATTCATCCTGATACGGATTGGTGACGCCGGGCGCCAGCATGTCGTCGTAGACGAGGCGCAGGGCCAGCAGGTAGCCATACGCTTGCGGCGCATCCTTCTGCACCACCTCGCCATCGCGCAGATACGCCATCATCAGGGTAGCCACGCTGGTGAGTTCGGCCGCGTCCGCCTGCGCCGTCAGCTGGGCGATGGCTTGCCGCTTCCATGCCTGCACCAGCGGATCGTCGGGACGGTTGCGCAGCGCGCTGCGGTCGCCGAACGGGCCTTCCGACAGGAACAGGGTGGCGGCGCCCGGCACGCCCGCCTTCGCTGCAGTGGCAAGGTAACCGAGGCGGTCTTCGCGCTGGCGCTGCGTCAGTTCCGCGCACAGCTGCTGCTGGGCGGCTTTTTCTTCCGCCGTCATCTCGCGTCCCAGCTCGAATTCCATCCCCGGCAAGCGGCTTTCGCGTTGGAAAACGATGCAGTCGTCGATCAGGTTGAAGGCCGCATACGCATCTTCCGCCCTGCCGCTGGCACCCAGGCGTTCGAGTCGCTGCGCCAGGGACACGACAACGGGCACCTGGGCCGCAGGGACGGAGGCATCGATATTCAAATACGATTCCAGGCTGCGTCCCGGCGGCGCGCTGGCGGCAATGGTGGCGGCAACTTCCGGCGCGCCGCCGTCGGACGCGGGCCAATACGCCAGCGCCAGCGCTGCCGCGATGGCAGCAGCGATGGCGATGCCGGTCAGTTTGATATTCATCATGAAGTGGCGCGCGTGGATGGGAAGCGCACGTTACCACGGGCGCGCGGCACAGTCCCGCACGCACGCGAGCCGGCTAGCCGCCGGCCTTTTTAGGCTGGTGACCCAGCTTGGCCAGCGCGGCCAGGATGGTGTCCACGTGGTCGCCCTGCACTTCGATCACGCCATCCTTGACCGTGCCGCCCGAGCCGCATTGCGTGCGCAGCTGCTTGCCCAGCAGGACCAGCGCGATGGCGTCCAGCGCCAAGCCTTTCACCACGGTGACGCTCTTGCCGCCGCGCCCCTTGGTCTGGCGCGATACGCGCACCACACCGTCGCCCGCAGGCGCCGCCTTGGCTTGCGCCTTGCACACGCATTGCGCCAGCGGCTGGCGGCAGGCGGGGCACATGCGGCCCGTTTCGGTGGAATACACGAGACCGCCCAGGGAACTGCTTTTCATGATCGAGAGATAAAAAGGGAGAAGGCCGCGATTGTACCAAGCGCCGGGGTTCAGTTGGCCGGTGCCGGTGCCGGTGCCGGTGCAGGTGCGACGGGCGCCGTTGGCACTTCCGTCACCGTTTCGGGGATGCCGGACAAAATCGTCACGGCGACCCGGCGGTTGCGCGCGCGCCCTTCCGGCGTGGCGTTCGGCGCCACGGGGATGTTGTCGGCGTGGCCCACGGCCGTCAGGCGCGAGGCTTGCACGCCGCTGGCGATGAACAGGCGCACCACGGCGCTGGCGCGCGCGGCCGACAATTCCCAGTTCGAGGCAAAGGTCGAATTGCTGATCGGCTGGACATCCGTATGCCCTTCCACCTGCACGTCGTGCGTATCATCCTTGAGCAGCACGGCCACGGCGCGCAAGGCCTGGTCCGACTCCATCGTCAGCCCTGCGGCGCCCGGGTCGAACAGCACGCTGGCATTGATTTCCACGCTCACGCCGCGGCTCGTCTGCGTGACCCTGACTTTGCCTTCCTTGACCAGCGGCGCCAGGGTGGACGTGAGGTCCTGCGCCAGGCGCGTCATGTGTTCACGCTCGCGGCGGATGGCTTCCGTGCGGCGTTTCAGGGCCGGATTCGGCAGCGGGATCGCCTGCGGCGCTTCCATGATGATGGGCGGCGCGCCCTTTTCCAGGCTGAAAGCCTGGCCGATGGCGTTCTGGAAGACGCGATACTTGCCCTCATTGACTTGCGAAATCGCATACATGACGACGAAAAAGGCGAACAGCAAAGTGATGAAGTCGGCGTACGAGATCAGCCAGCGGTCCTGGTTGTCCGGTTCCTCGTCATACTTCCTGCGTGCGCGCCGCATCATGCTCAGTGCTCGTGCAGCAGGCTGGCCACGCGCTCTTCGATGATGCGCGTATGGTCGCCCGTGGCGATGTCGTACAGCACGGCGGCCGTGATTTCGTACTGCAGCACGCGGCGCGTGACGATGGCCTTGAGTTTATTGGCCACCGGCAGGAACAGCAGATTGGCCAGGCCCACGCCATAAATCGTCGAGACGAAGGCCACGGCGATGCCGCTGCCTAATTTACTCGGGTCGGTGAGGTTTTCCATGACGTGGATCAGGCCCAGCACGGCGCCCAAAATACCGATGGTGGGCGAATAGCCGGCCGCCGATTCCCACACCTTGACGGCCTGGCGCTCGGCCAGCTCGTAGGCGGAGATTTCCACGTCGAGCAGCTGGCGCAGCTTGTCGGGCGCGATGCCGTCAACGATCATCCTCAAGCCCTTGGCGTTGAAGCGGTCGGCCGTGTTTTCCATCAGGCGCTCGAGCGCCAGCGGGCCATCGCGGCGCGCCGTCAAACTCCATTGTCCGATGTCGCGCGCCAGTGCGGCACGCGTGTCGGCCGGCGGCAGGAAGACCCAGCGCAGCATTTCCAGGCCGCGCACGAAGGTGCGCAGCCGCGTTTGCAGCAGCACGGCGCCGAAGGTGCCGACGATGACGATGGCAAAGGCGGCCGGCTGCAGCAGGGAGGCCATCTTGCCGCCTTCCAGTGCCTGGCCGACCAAGAGGCCCGCCAGCGCCAGCGCCAGCCCGATTACGCTGGACCAGTCCACGCCTGCTCCCTCAAGGTTGCGCGCAGGCGCGCGACGGCCTGGGTATGCAGTTGCGAGACGCGCGATTCGGAGACACCCATCACCGCACCGATCTCCTTCAGGTTCAGCTCTTCTTCGTAATACAGGCCCATGAGTATTTTCTCGCGTGGCGGCAGCGCGTCGATGGCATCGATCACGGATTGCCGGAAATCGGTATCGAGCAGGGAACGCAAGGGGTCGCTGTCCTCGTCCACGCAATGGCGGTCGAGGAAGCTGTCATTGCCGTCCGGGTCATGAAAGTCTTCGTAGTACAGCAACTGGTGGCCGCCGCCGTCGCCCAGCATTTCCTGGTAGTCCGAGAGCGACATTTTCAGCAGTTTCGCCACTTCCGACTCCGTCGGCGGGTGGCCCAGGCGCTGCTGCAAGGCGCTCATCGCCTCCTCGATCTTGCGCATATTCTGGCGCATGCTGCGCGGCAGCCAGTCGCTGGTGCGCAATTCGTCGAGCATGGCGCCGCGGATGCGCAGCACGGCATACGTCTCGAACTGCGCGCCATGCGTCTCTTCATAGCGGCTAATGGCATCGAGCAGACCGATCATGCCGGCCTGGATCAGGTCATCGACCTCGACCGAAGGCGGCAATTTCGCCTTCATATGGTGCGCCAGACGCTTCACCAACGGAATGTGCTCCGTCAGCAAATAGTCCTTGTTCGATTTCCCTTTGACCGTGTACATAGGCTGCTTATTGTTTTAACTGCTATCGTGTGCTGATGATGGAATCAGGCGCTGAACTGGTGCAGGCTCCCCGTCTGGTACAAGGTGCCACCGAGCACCGGTGCCGCCGAACGGGCCAGCCGCTCGGCCAGTCCGCGAAACGCCACCGAGGCTCCCGCCAGCGGAAAGGCATCGACCACGCTGCGACCCAGCCGCGCCGCGCGATGCAGATACTCATCGGCAGGCACCGACCCCATCGAGGTCAGTTTCACGGCCAGGTAGCGGCTCGCCGCCTGCGCCATATTATCGTATACCACTTTTGCCTCGGATTCGGAAGCGCCGGTGACCAGAATGCCAAACGGACGGCGTCCCAGTTCCTGGCTCAGGCGCTTGATCAGGCAGTACGCGGCCTTGATCGAGGTGGCGCTGCTCGAGACTTGCACCACGATGTCGGACGAGGCCATCAGCGGCACAGGGAAGCAGGCACCCTCGTCGGCCACGACGCCGTCGACCAGCACGATGCCGCTCTGGCGCGCCAGCACTTCGAAAGTCTTGCCCAGGCGGCGCAGTTCGTCCTCGCCCGCATAGTCCATGCTGTCCATCAGATGGTTGCGTGCGCCCAGGCTGGCCACGCCAAAGCCTTGCGGCACCTGGTGGATGACCTGGTTCAAGGCGCACTGCTGGCGCGCCACGTCGCGCAGGCTGGCGCCGTGCGCCAGTCCCAGGCGCGCAGCCACGCCATCGCTGCCGCCACTGGCGTCGAGCAGCAGCACATCATTGCCGCCGTAAGCCAGCGAGGCGCCCAGGTTGACCAGCATGGCGCCCTTGTCATCTTGCGGCGTGGCCGATAAAAATGTCATCACGCGCGGCTGCGGGCCGGCCAGCATGCGGCGCAAGCCTTCGGCCTGGTCGAAATCGAAATTAGCCAAGGTGCACCCCGCGCGCTTCATTGTTGCGGGCGGCCGCCTGCGCCATCAGCAGCGGCAGTTCGGCATCGGAAAACTGCGTGGCCGCCGCATCGCGCTTGAGCTTGAAGGCGCGGTCGATCAGGTAGCCGCGGTCGGCCAGGTACAGGTCTTCCGGCACGCGCTGGCCGTTCGACACATAAAACAGGTTCAGCTTCTGGCGGATCACCACGTCGAGCACATTGCCGATCGACGCCGCTTCATCGAGCTTGGTCATGATGCAGCCGGCCAGGCCGCTGCCCTGGTAGGCGCGCACCACTTCATTGAGGGTTTCCTGCGTCGCCGTGGAATTCAGGCACAGCAGGCGTTTCACATCGGCGCCAGCGCCCGACAGCATGGCCACCTGTTCCGTCACCATCTGGTCGCGCTGGCTCACGCCCACCGTATCGATCAGCACCGTGTGCTTGTTCTTCAATTCCTTCAGGGCGATGCGCAAGTCTGCCTCATCCTTCACCGAATGCACCATCACGCCGAGGATCTTGCCATAGATGCGCAGCTGTTCGTGCGCGCCGATACGATAGGCATCGGTGGTAATCAGGGCCAGCTTTTCCGGGCCGTGGCGCATCACGCAGCGGGCCGCCAGCTTGGCCGTGCTGGTGGTCTTGCCGACACCGGTCGGGCCTACCAGGGCAAACACGCCGCCCTGCTCCAGCATGGCGTCTTCATTGGCGACCGTATTCAGGTTACGGCTGAGGACGGTCTTGATCCAGCGCATGCTTTGCGCGCCATCGAGGCCGGCGGGCAGCTTGTCGATCAGGTAGCGCGCCAGGCTGGCGGAAAAACCGGCGGCCAGCATTTCGCGCAACACCACGGCTTTTTGCGGCTCGCGCTGCTGCGTCGAGCCCCACGAGATTTCCGCCAGCTGGGTTTCCATCATGCCGCGCATGGCGCGGATTTCATTCATCATGCCGCTCATCTCGGCGGCGGCATTTTCCTTGACGTGCGCCAGCGCGCTGGCCATCATCTGCTGCATGCGGGCCATGTCCACTGGCTCGGAAGAAGCCTGGCGCGGCGCGGCCGGGCGTGGCGCAGCCGGGCGCTGGGCCGGGGCGGCTGCGCGCTGCGGCGTGGCGAACTGGGTCTGCAACTGGGGACGGGGCTGGGCCATTTCGGACGCGGCCGGCGGCGAGGCCAGCGAAGCGGCATCGTCATTGGCCAGCGCGAGGATTTCCACCACGCCATCGGCCTGGCGGTTCGACAGGATCACGGCATCGGGGCCCAGCGCTTCGCGCACCTTGCGCAGCGCATCGCGCGACGAAGCGCCCGTAAATTTCTTCACATTCATGACCGGCCTCCCAAGGCGGGGGTGGCGCAATATTGGCTGAACTGTGTGACCATCGTCGACTCCTGTTGCTTGGGTGCTGTCTTCCTCATGGACACAGATCACCCGGACAGTTTCCATTATTAGCGATGCCTGGAGGAAACGATCGAAGGAACAGGACGGGAAAGTACCCGTTATTCAGTTTGCCGGGAGGAAATTGATGTTTATTTGACCAAAAGCAAGGACCGGGAGGCTGGGGTCAGACCCCCACCGATGCTAACGCAAAGCTCCGCGCTAACGCTAGCGGGGGTCTGACCCCGATGCTAACAATGCCAACTACTGCGCGCCCACCAGACTGGTGACGCGAATGGTCTTGGTTTCCGGCACTTCCGCATGCGACAGCACTTTCAGCTGCGGCAAGGCGCGGCGCAGGAAGCGCGACAGCAAGGCGCGCAGCGGCGCCGGCACCAGCAGCACCGGCGTCAGGCCCAGCGCTTCCTGTTGCTGGGCAGCCAGGCCCGCCTGGTGCGCGATGGTATCGGCCAGGCCCGGCTCGATGCCGGCGCCATCGCTGCCATTGCCCATGGCTTGCATCAGCAGGCGCTCCAGGCGGCTGTCCAGGGTCATCACCGACAGTTCGGCCGCGCCGGGGAACAATTGCTGCACGATGGCGCGGCCCAGGGATACGCGCACCAGCGCCGTCAACTCGTTCGGGTCTTGCGTATTGACCGTATGCTCGGCCAGGGTCTCGATGATGCTGCGCATGTCGCGGATATGCACGCCCTCGGCCAGCAGGTTCTGCAGCACCTTTTGCAGGGTCGACAGCGACAGCATCTTCGGCACCAGGTCTTCCACCAGGCGCGGTGCATCCTTGCCCAGGTGGTCGAGCAGGGACTGCACTTCCGCGCGGCCCAGCAGCTCGGAAGCGTGCGAGGTGATCAAATGGTTCAGGTGCGTGGCCACCACGGTGCCCGCATCGACCACCGTGTAGCCCATCGATTGCGCCTGGTCGCGCAAGCTCGCGTCGATCCAGGTGGCGGGCAGCCCGAACGCAGGGTCGCTGGTGGCCAGGCCCGGCAAGGTGCCACTGGCCATGCCGGGATTAATCGCCAGGAACTGCCCGTTGAACGCTTCGCCCACGCCCACTTCCACGCCCTTGAGGGTGATGCGGTAGGCGGAAGGTTTCAATTCCAGGTTGTCGCGGATATGCACGGGCGGCGCCAGAAAGCCCACTTCCTGGGCAAATTTCTTGCGGATGCCCTTGATGCGCTTGAGTAATTCGCCGCCCTGCGTCTTGTCGACCAGCGGGATCAAACGATAGCCCACTTCCAGGCCCAGGGTATCGACGGGCATGATGTCTTGCCAGCTGGCTTCTTCCTGCTCGGGCGCCACGGTGGCTTGCGGCACTTCGGCCGGCTTCTCGGCCGCCGCTTTTTCCTGCGTGCGTTTCTTGCTGATCAAATAGGCGGAGCCGGCCAGCAGCGAGGCCAGCAGAAGAAAGACCATGTTCGGCATGCCCGGAATCAAGCCCATGCCGCCGATGATGGCGGCGGTAATGTACAGCACTTGCGGCTTGGCGAACAGCTGGCCCACCAGCTGGGTGCCGATGTCCTGGTCGCTGGCCACGCGCGAGACGACGATACCGGCCGCCGTGGAAATGATCAGCGAAGGAATCTGCGCCACCAGGCCGTCACCGATGGCCAGCAGGGTGTAATTCTTGAGCGCGTCGGCAAAGCCCATGTCATGCTGCAGCAAACCCACCAGCAAGCCGCCGACGATGTTGATGACGGTAACCATGATGCCGGCGATGGCGTCGCCGCGCACGTATTTGCTGGCACCGTCCATGGCGCCATAGAATTCCGCTTCCTGCGCCACTTCCGTGCGGCGGCGACGCGCTTCGTCTTCGCCGATCAGTCCGGCGTTCAGGTCGGCATCGATGGCCATCTGCTTGCCGGGCATGGCGTCCAGCGCGAAGCGGGCGCCCACCTCGGCGATACGGCCCGCACCCTTGGTCACCACGGTAAAGTTGATGATGGTCAAAATGATGAACACCACGATACCGACCGTGTAGTTGCCACCGATCAGGAAGTGGCCGAACGCTTCGATCACTTTACCGGCAGCGTCGGCGCCCGTATGGCCTTCCGTCAGCACCACGCGCGTGGACGCCACGTTCAGCGACAGGCGCAGCATGGTCGACACCAGCAGGATGGTCGGGAACGCCATGAAGTCGAGCGGCTTGACCGTGTACAGCGCCGTCAGCAGCACGATGATGGACAGCGCGATATTGAAACTGAAGAAAATATCGAGGATGAAGGCCGGCAGCGGCAGCACCATCATCGCCAGCAGCATGATGATGATGATCGGCGCGGCGAGACCCTTGCTGGCGTTGCTGCTCATTCCGCTGAGCCAGGCTGGCAATCTCAGGCCGTTCATGGTGTACTTCCTTTATTCTTGTCTGCTGCGTCGGATGCGGCTTTGGTCTGCGATGCGGGGTCGAGCGGATCGAGCTCCGGCGGCACATCGAGTTTTTTCGGCTTGTCGGGCCGCTGGCCGTGGCCACTGCCGTAGCTGCGCAGCTGGAACACATATGCCAGCACTTCGGCCACGGCGCCATACAACGCCGCGGGGATCTCGTCGCCGATGTCCGTGTGCTTGTACAGCGCACGCGCCAGGGCCGGTGCTTCCAGGATGGCGACCTTGTGTTCGCCCGCCAGTTCGCGGATCTTCGCCGCCACCTCGTCGATGCCCTTGGCCACCACCTGCGGCGCGCCGCGCGAATTCTCGCCATACTTCAAGGCCACCGCGTAGTGGGTAGGATTGGTCACCACCACGTCGGCCGTCGGCACGTCGGCCATCATGCGGCGGCGCGACATTTCATGCTGCATCTGGCGTATCTTCGCCTTGATCTGCGGATTGCCGTCCGACTCCTTCGATTCCTGCTTGACTTCCTGCAAGGACATTTTCATCTTGTTGGCGTAGTGCCACATCTGGTACGGACCGTCGATGGCGGCGATCAGGCCCAGCGCGCCCACGATCATCAGGAAGGCCGTGATCAGCAGGCTGATCAAATGGGCCGAACCGGCGCGCAAGGATTCGACCGACAGGCCCAGCACGGCGTCTTTCTGGTGCTGCATCACCATCCAGGCGACGACGCCGACGACGATGGTCTTGGCGACAGCCTTGAGCAATTCCACCAGCGAATTCTTGGAAAACATGTTGCCCAGGCCGCGAATCGGGTTGAGCTTGCCAAAATTGGGGGTAAACGCCTTGGAACTGAACAGCCAGCCGCCCACCAGCACGGGAGAAGCCAGGGCGACGAGCATGATGGCCAGCGCGTACGGCAAACAAGTCAGCAAGACGGAGCCCACGTCGTAGCCGATGCGCAGCATCATCGCGTCGGGATTGAGGATTTGCTCCCGATCCAGGGTCAGGCCGGAGACCATGACGGCCGTCAGCCGCCGCACGATGGCGTCGCCGGCAAACCACAGGCAACAACCGGACGCCATCAGCACAGTGAACGTTGCCACTTCACGCGATCGCGGAACGTCGCCTTCCTCACGCGCCTGCTCGAGGCGCTTCGGTGACGCGGCTTCGGTCTTTTCTGCGTCGCTGTCTTCCGACATCAATCAACTCCGGTGAAGTCCTGCAGCCTGATTAGGCGCAATACGGACTGGGCATGACGCATTATCGGTTCCAGCGGGCGAATGCCATCGGCGGAACAGGGGGGCAAATCCCCTGCATTTCCCTTTGCCTATAAGAAACTTAACGCGACTTGCGCGCTTCGGCTTGCTTCACCGTCTGCTCGATGGCGCCAAACAGCGACTTACCATCATCACCCAGCATTTCCAGTCGAAGCACATCACCGAACAGCAAATAGGGCGTACTGGCGACGCCATCGGCGATCATCTCCTGGTTACGTCGCTCAACGATACTGGAAAAGCCCTTCTTGACTTCTTTGTTGGCGACGCCGCCCGCACTGACCACGCTGCCGGCGCGCGCGTTGCGCGTCTGGCACAAATGGGCGAGCAATTGCGGATAATTAAACGCCATGTCGGCGCCCGCGTGGGGCTGGCCCGTCAATTTGCCGTTCAGGCTGCAACGCAGGGCGGAATGCACCTTGCCGCCGCGCCAGGCGTCGCCCAGCTCGTCGGGCGTGATGGTCACGGGCGAGCAGGCCATGGCCGGTTTCGCCTGCAGGAAGCCGTAGCCACTCGCCTGTTCGTCGTGCGCCAGGCTGCGCAAGCTAATGTCGTTGACCAGCATCAAGAGCTTGATGTTCAGGTGTGCCTGGTCCGGCGTCGAGCCCATGGCCACGTCGTCCGTGATGGCAGCGATACCCGCTTCGTAATCGATGCCCCACTGCTCGTGCGCCAGGGTGATGTCGTCGTTGGCGCCGAGGAAATCGTCGCTGGCGCCCTGATACAGGCGTGGCGCCTCGCGCAAGTTGGCGGGCGCGTCAACGCCCGCCGCCTTGCAGGCCCGCTCGATCTGCTGCAGGTAAGAGGCGCCAGCCACGCGCAGGCTGCTGCGCGGCAAGGGCGCCATGCAGTTGGCCGTATCGAACTCGAAGGCGCGATGACCGCGGCCGCTATTGATGGTCTGGTACAGCAAGTCCAGCTGGGGCGCGATGAAACTCCAGTCGTCGAGCGCCTTTTGCAGGGTCGAGGCGATGCCATCGGCCAGATGGGCGGTTTTCAGGTCGCGCGAGACGACAGCCAGCTGGCCGTCGCGCGTGCCATCCTTCAGGGTAGCTAATTTCATGTGGAGGAAACTTCGTCAAATGCAGGCAATTAGGGACTAAAGACGCCAAAAAGCCGGGACATCCCCGGCTTTGGCGGTCAGGAGGGATTTACGCCAGCAGCGCGATCTGCTCGGGCGTGAGGTAGCACCACTCGCCTTCGGCGATGCCCAGCGATTCCAGCGTCAGGCTGCCGATGGCGGAACGGTGCAGCGCGCTGCAATGGTTGCCGGCGGCGGCCAGCATGCGCTTGACCTGGTGGTATTTGCCTTGCTCGAGCACGATTTCCAGCTGGAATTCTCCGCGCTGGACGCAGACCAGGGCCGCCAGCGGGGCCGGTTCATCGTGCAATTGCACGCCAGCCAATAGCTGCGCCACCAGTTCATCGGTCACGGGTTCTTGCGTGACAGCCTGGTAAATCTTTGGAACGTGACGCTTCGGCGACGATTGTGCATGGATAAATGGGCCATCGTCGGACATCAGCAGCATGCCGGTCGTATCGTGGTCGAGCCGGCCGACGGGCTGGACTTCGCGCCAGGTGAACTGTTCCGGCAGCAGGGTCAGCACGCCAGGGTGATGACTGGGCTTGCGCGAGCATTCGAAGTTGGCAGGCTTGTTCAGCGCCAGGTACAGGTGCGCGCGGTACACCCACTCTTCTTCGAAAACGTGCAGCACCAAGCCTTCGGTCTCGACGGTGGTGCGGTAATTGGTCTGGGTGACGCCATCGATGACGACATCGCCATCCTCGATGAGGGAACGACAATATTTACGGGTGCCAAAACCCTGCGATTGCAGGATGCGGTCTAGGGATAATTTACTCATGGGCGTGACTTTACCAGAAGCAGCTGGCAGCGTGAAGCGGCGGCGCGCACCGCCTGCGCCTGGCGGCGGAGCGCGCGCCAGCCTTGCGCAGGCACACATAAGGCGAAGCACAAGGTGAGATTTCGATATAAATGGCCAATTTCTTTGAGATATATCAAGCGCTCGGAATATCGCATTGATAGACTGAAACTTCGTTAGGAATCCGCCTAATGAGCTTTAGGAATAATAACCAAACAACGACTCACAAGGATATTGTATGAAGCATACCGATACCATCGCCTTACAAGGCAGCATCGCCGACATGCGCAAGCGCATCGCCGTGGAACAGGCGGCCATGCACAAAGTCAAACTCGGCGTGGCGCGCTGGCGCAACGCCCCTGCGCCGCAGGATGCGAACGCGCCGCCGGCACCAGCGCGCCAGACGCACTGGCATGCCGAGGCGCAATACCATTTCATGTGTTGGCTGGAACAGGGCGGCTTTGCACACGCGGATACGGATACGGATACGGCAGCCGACAACGTCAGCGCACCCACCATGGCGGAAACGCCGCCCGATACCAGCACCAGCACCAGCAGCACAGCAACGGCGCCGGCCCGGCAAGCAGCCACCCCGCCCCTGCCCGCACACTGCAACGGCTGCGCCGCCTGAGCGCACCGCCATCGAACCAGCCATGCCTCACCCTCGCATGCCTACCTTGCCATCTCGCCCAGACAACGCAACAACGACGCTTCGCGCCAGCACATCCAGCACGAACGACGCACAAAAGGAAACGGCGGCATTGCGCCGCCGTTCCCAAGCCCCAACGGGACTTTAGTGAGGAATGTAAATTCACTCAAAACCACATCTGCGATGCGGCGAGTAGTTCCAAGACCTGCCAATCAAGTTAGTACTGACAACATAGTTGATATATCGCCCCTCCTTGAAAAGAACTACGCCTTCACTATAGCCCAAGCAGTCCCTTTTTCAAGCCAAAATACCACCTTATTGAAAATCATTCTCGACTGGCTTGCCTGCCTGCCAAGAGTGATGTCCTCAACGCAATGCCGGTTGTGACTGCTGCACGGCCGCCTTCATGGCACCGGCGCCCATGGCGGCGCCAAATTTTTTCAGCACCCGTTCCGGCAAGCCTTCATGCTGCGTGTAGTCGACGATGTCTTCCGCCTTGACGACGTCGCGCGCCACGCTGTCGACCGTGCCGAAATCATCGGCCAGGCCCATTTCCACGGCTTTTGCGCCCGTCCAGTACAAGCCGGAGAAGGTATCCGGCGTTTCCTTCAGGCGCTTGCCCCGTCCCGTGCGCACGACGTCGATGAATTGCTGGTGGATTTCATTGAGCATGCCTTGCGCATACGCCTTGTGTTTTTCCGTCAACGGGCTGAACGGGTCCATGAAACCCTTGTTCTCGCCCGCCGTCAGCAGGCGCCGCTCGACGCCCACCTTTTCCATCACGCCCGTAAAGCCGAAGCCATCCATCAGCACGCCGATGGAGCCCACCACGCTGGCCTTGTTGACGTAGATGCGGTCGGCGGCGGCGGCGATGTAATAGCCGCCCGAGGCGCACATTTCATCGACCACCACATACAAGGGCTTGTCCGGATAGCCCTTGCGCAGGCGCCGCATCTCGTCAACGATCATGCCAGCCTGCACGGGACTGCCGCCCGGACTATTAATATGCAGCACCACGGCGACGGAACCGGCATCGGAAAATGCCTTGTCCAACGCGGGGATGACGACGGCAGCCGAGCCGCTACCTTCGGAGTCGATGGCGCCGCTAATGTCGATCAGCGCCGTGTGGCGGCCCAGGGTCTCGCTGTCATCGGCCGTGTTGTAGTCATAAAACACCCACAGGGCGAACAGCACGATCAGCAGGCCGAAGACCTTGAAAAAGATGCTCCAGCGGCGGTGCGCGCGTTGCTCTTGCAAAGTGGCAAATACCAGCTTTTCCAGCACGTCGCGCTCCCAGTGGCCGGCCGGGGCGCCGCCGCTGGCGGCTGGCGCAGGCCCCGTCACCGTGTCATTCGTGTTATCGCTCATGGTTCACTTTATTTAAATTACAGAAGACCTAAACCCGCCTTCAGGCTGGCAGCGGCTGGACATACTCATCGGGTTGCCAGTACAGCTGGCCATCGCGCTCGCTCACGGGAATCGGGCGCAAGCGACCGCCCTTGCAGGGTCCACCCGCGCACAGGCCGCTCTCCGGCACATAGATGGCGCCATGCGTCGAACACATCAGGTACAAGCCACTGGACTCGAAAAACTCGCCCTCGGCCCAGTCCAGTTCGATCGGCACGTGGGCGCAGCGGTTCAGGTAGCCATACGCCTTGCCGCCGTGGCGCACGACAAAGCCGGTGGTCGCTTCGCCACCGGCAGAGACGGGAAAGCGCATGCCCTTGCCACCATCGGCCACCGCATCGGCGGCACAAATGAATACGTCGACAACATCGCTCATCATGCGTGCTCGCTCAGCCATTGGTGCAGGTCGGCCACCGTGGCGGCCGAATACAAGGGATTGCAAGCCTGCAATTGCTCCACAGGATGCGCCCCATACTCTACGGCAATACCGGCCGCGCCCGCATTGCTTGCCATCAACAAATCATGACTGGTATCGCCGATCATCACGGTGCGGCGCATGTCCTGCCCCAGTTCGCGCGTCAGCTCCTGCAGCATGGCCGGATGGGGCTTGGAAAACGTTTCATCGGCGCAGCGCGTCGCATCGAACAGCGACAGCAACTTGACGGCATTCAAGGAACGGTTCAGGCCGACACGGCTTTTGCCCGTGGCGACGGCCAGAAAGTACGCTTGCTGCGAGAGTTCCTGCAGCATTTCTTGCACGCCGGGAAACAGGGTCAACTCATGGTCACGCGACAGATAGTGATAACGGTAGCGCTCGGCCATGCGTGCATGGTATTTCGGCTCGACATCGGGCATCACCAGCTGCATCGCTTCCTGCAAGCCCAGGCCGATCACATGCGAGGCCAGCAACTCGGTGGGAATTGGCAAGCCCAGGTCTTTGGCCGACGCCTGGATGCACTTGACGATGGTCGAGGTACTATCTATCAGCGTACCGTCCCAATCGAAGACGATCAGATCAAATTGCTTTCTTGCCATGTTTCCCGACGGCAAAGCCGCCGGCTCCTTGAGAATGAATGATGGCGACTGACTACCTTGTGAGTAGTGTCGCGCGCACGCGGTGGATAGCTATCGTGCAGCAACGGCCAATGGTTTGCCCAAGCTTACCAAGAAACGCTCGCATTCGGCAGCCAGCGGCGCGTTCAGGGTCAGACTCTTGCCTGTCTCCGGATGCGTAAACGTGATCTGGTGCGCGTGCAGGAACATGCGCTTCAGGGCGCCGCGCGTGCTATCGGCTTTCAAGAGGGCACGGTTGAGAGCAAAGTCGCCATATTTATCGTCGCCGGCGATGGGGAAACCGGAGGAGGACAGGTGCACGCGGATCTGGTGCGTGCGTCCCGTCTTCAATTCCGCTTCCAGCAAGGCGAAGTTGTGATATTTATGCAACAGTGAAAACACCGTGTGCGACGCCAGGCCATCGGCCTGCACGGCCACCCGGCGCTCGCCTTCGGCCGTCGTATATTTATGCAGCGGCAGCTTGATATGCTGGCGCGCATTCTTCCAGTCGCCCGCCACCAGCACCAGGTAGCGCTTGTCGGTGACGCCGTCGCGCATCTGCTCGTGCAAATTCGTCAATGCGGTACGTTTCTTTGCCAGCAACAACAAGCCGGACGTGTCGCGGTCCAGGCGGTGCACCAGTTCCAGGAACTTGGCGTCGGGGCGCGAAGCGCGCAATTGCTCGATCACGCCGAACGAGACGCCCGAGCCGCCATGCACGGCCACGCCGGCCGGCTTGTCGATGACGAGCAGCTGCGCATCTTCAAAGATGATCTTGAATTCGGCGGCCGGCGCGCCCGTGGGCGCCTTTTCGGCCACGCGCACGGGTGGAATGCGCACCACGTCGCCGGCGGCGAGACGGTACAGCTGATCGATACGGCCTTTATTAACCCGCACTTCTCCCGATCGCAAGATCCGGTAGATGTGGCTTTTAGGCACTCCCTTGCACACTCTTAATAAGTAGTTGTCGATGCGCTGGCCTGCTTCTTCCTCGGCGATCGTTACAAATTGGGCTTGCGGCTGAAGCGGGGGTGTTGAAGGGGGAACAACATCTTTTTGACTCTTCATTTACTATGTCTTCCCAGAAATCTCTCTAAGTCCTTCATTTTGAATATATAATTGTTTTTGCTGCGGCCCTGGCTGCTGCGAGTGTAAGAATAAAAGCACATTTTACACAGGGGCGTCTCCACCGGCCTCGCCAAATTGCAAATTCGGTGGAAAAAAATGTATATGCACCATCCCTGCGCGAATCAAGGTTGCACCGTAGTTGTAATCGGATAACGCGTGGAGATGCTGAAGTGAGTGTGGGATTATAAGGATAAGTACCCGTTAGCGCGACTTATCGAGTCGGGCTCGCGGGTTGATGAAGTTGATAACGCTTGCCGTTTTCGCCAAACCCCGTATGCGGCCACCTGAGGTTGTCGATGAATAGGCTGAGGCCAAGCCTCGCCATCGCGATCCCTGTAATGAGCCGGCTGACGATTTGGCTCTGAATTTGCTGACCACTTGCATTCTCTGCCCCCCGATGTAGTTCATTCTCGTTCGGGCTGTTTCAGATGAGTTGCAGGTGTCCTGTGCACTCGGCATGACGATCGACCTCACCGCGCCTGTTGCGGCCGTAACGTATACCTCGTACGCGTTGTTGCTCCGCACGCTAAGGCATTTCCCCCGCCAACACTCCCGTTCTCGCATATATCCCTGTACTTCGCCGCTTCCCCGGAAGCGGCTTTGAGATGGCCTACGGGCCGCGGAGTTATAAAAATGAAACGCATGTTGTTTAATGCCACGCAGCAAGAAGAACTGCGCGTAGCGATTGTCGACGGACAAAAACTGATCGACATCGATATCGAGACAGCCGGGCGCGAACAGCGCAAATCCAACATCTACAAGGGCGTGATCACGCGCATCGAGCCATCGCTCGAAGCGTGCTTCGTCAGCTATGGCGAAGACCGCCACGGCTTCCTGCCTTTCAAGGAAGTTGCCCGCACGTATTTCCGCGAAGGCGTCGATGTGCGTAACGCTTCCGTCAAGGAGGCGCTGCGCGAAGGCCAGGAAATCATGGTGCAAGTGGAAAAGGAAGAGCGCGGCAACAAGGGCGCTGCCCTGACCTCGTTCGTCTCGCTGGCCGGCCGTTACCTGGTATTGATGCCGAACAACCCGCGCGGCGGTGGCGTATCGCGCCGCGTGGAAGGTGAAGAGCGCCAGGAATTGCGCGAAACCATGGATAAACTGGACTTGCCAGCTGGCATGTCCGTCATTGCCCGCACCGCCGGCATCGGCCGCAACGTCGATGAACTGCAGTGGGACTTGAATTACCTGATGCAACTGTGGCGCGCCATCGAAGGCGCCGGCAAGTCGGCCAACGGCGCCTTCCTGATCTACCAGGAATCCTCGCTCGTCATCCGCGCCATCCGCGACTACTTCCAGCCCGACATCGGCGAGATCCTGATCGACACCGACGAGATCTACGACCAGGCGCACCAGTTCATGAGCCACGTGATGCCCGACATGGTGCACCGCGTAAAACGCTACAGCGACGACGTGCCGCTGTTCTCGCGCTTCCAGATCGAACACCAGATCGAAACGGCCTACAGCCGCACCGTGCCGCTACCATCGGGCGGCGCCATCGTGATCGACCATACCGAAGCGCTGGTCTCCGTCGACGTCAACTCGGCCCGCGCCACGCGCGGCGCCGACATCGAGACGACCGCCTTCAACACCAACTGCGAAGCGGCCGAAGAAGTGGCCCGCCAGCTGCGCCTGCGCGACTTGGGTGGCTTGATCGTCATCGACTTCATCGACATGGAAGTGGCAAAAAATCAGCGCGAAGTGGAACAGCGCTTGAAAGATGCGCTGCATCATGACCGTGCCCGTGTACAAATGGGCAAGATTTCCCGCTTCGGCCTGATGGAACTGTCGCGCCAGCGCCTGCGTCCTTCGCTGTCCGAAGGCTCGCACGTGACGTGCCCGCGCTGCTCCGGCACGGGACACATCCGCGATACCGAATCGTCCGCCCTGCAGGTGCTGCGCATCATCCAGGAAGAGGCGATGAAGGAAAACTCGGCCACCATCCACGTGCAAGTGCCCGTCGATGTGGGTGCCTTCCTGCTGAACGAAAAGCGCGGCGAAGTGCTCAAAATCGAAAACCGCCACCGCATCGCCGTGATCCTGATCCCGAACAAGCATCTGGAAACGCCGCACTACAAGCTGGAACGCATCAAGCACGACGATCCGCGTCTGGAAGACAGCCAGGCCAGCTACAACCTGGCGGAAAGCGCTGAAACCGACATGGCTTACAGCAAGCGCCAGAAGGAAGAAGCCAAGCCGCGCCAGGAAGCCGTCGTCAAGACGATCACCCCCGACCAGCCGGCACCGCTGGTCGAGCGCAAGCCCGTCGAAGCCAAGGCTGCCCCGGTGGCCGCACCTGCCGCGCCACAAGGCCTTATCGCCAAGATCATCAGCTTCTTCACCGGCGCCCCGGCCCCGGTGGCAGCAGCCCCCGCCCCTGTTGCACCGGCCAAACCGGCCGGCACCGACCGTGGCGACCGCAACAGCCGTGGCCCGCGTGGCCGTGGCCGCAACGGCAAGCCTGGCCGCGAAGAACGCGAACCGGGCCAGGGCCGTCCAGCCCAGGACGACGCAGCCAAGGAAGCTGAAGCACTGGAAAAGGCAGCCCGTCCGCCACGCCCTCCGCGTCCGCCACGCGAACCGCGTGAAGCCGGCGATGCAACGGCGGCACCACGCGAACGCGGTGAACGTCCTGAGCGCGCCGAGCGTCCGGAACGCGCAGAGCGTCCTGAGCGCGCGGAACGTCCGCCACGCCAGCCACGCGAAGGACGCGAACCACGCGCCGACAAGGCTGTTGTTGCTGAAGTGAAAGCTGAAGAATTGGCCCTGGTTGGCGCCACCGCCAGCGCCGTCAACGTGGTCGTGCCATCGGCAGGTCCGGACGCTGATGCCGCACCAACGAGCTTGCTGAAAGCACCGGTAAATGCCGGTCCTGAAGGCGAAGAGACGGAAATCGACGTGGATGGCGAAGAACCGCGCCGCCGCCGTCGTCGTGGTGGCCGCAACCGCAACCGCCGCGACCGCGAAACGGGCGAGCTGATCGAATCGGCAAATGGCGAGAACGAAGGCCAGGACGCGCCGGCAATCAGCTTTACGGTCGCTCCGGCGCCGGAAGCTGTAGCTGATGCGGCTCCAGTAGCCGTCGTGGCTGCCGTCGCTGCCGCGCCAGTGGAAGCTGCAGTCGTGGAAGTGGTCGAAGTGGTTGAAGTGGCCAAGGTCGTGGACATCGCCAAGGTCGAAGAAGCCGCTCCTGCCGCAGAAGCCGCACCAGTTGCTGAAGTGATCGTGCCGGCAGCCCCTGTCGAAGCGGCTGCAGCGCAAGCTGAACCAGCCGCTGCCGAACCGGCACCAGCTGCCGAGTACAGCTTTGTCGAGAAAGCGGACGCTGCACCAGCGCCTGCGCCAGTTGCAGCGGAAATCATCGTCGAAGCCGTGCCTGTCGTGGAAGCTGCACCGCTGGTGGAAGCCATCGCCGTGATCGAAGAAGCACCAACGCCAGTAGCTGAAGCAGCGCCTGCCGTGGTGGAAGCCGCTCCGGTGGTGGTTGCTCCTGCTCCTGCTCCTGCTCCTGCTCCTGCTCCTGCGCCTGTCGTTGCTCCAGTACCGGCTTCCGCACCGGCTCCAGCGCCGGTGCCCGCGCCGCTGGACTTGAGCGCAGTGCTCGGTTCGGCTGGCCTGACCCTGGCTGCCACCGATCCGGAAAAACTGCGCCTGGCGCAGGAAGCGGCGGCCAAGGCCGTGGCCCCGGTACGCAAGCCGCGCGAACGCAAGCCATTGCCGCCGCAATCGGATGAGCCGTTGATCCAGGTCAACACGCAACGTCCATAAGCGCGCCGGGTTCGCCCAGCCGCCAACGATGAAAGGGGAAGCTCAGGCTTCCCCTTTTTTATGTCCCAACCCTTTGCCAGCCCTCCGCCCGCCATGCACGAGAATGCCAACCTCCCCCGTCCCGCCCCCGTCAGCCTGCGCGGCGCCTTCTGGTATTGGCTCAAGCTGGGCTGCGTCAGCTTTGGCGGCCCGGCCGGGCAAATCGCCATGATGCATGCGGAACTGGTGGAAAAGCGGCGCTGGATTTCTGAGCAGCGCTTCCTGCACGCCCTCAATTACTGCATGCTGCTGCCGGGGCCGGAAGCGACCCAGCTGGCCATCTACATCGGCTGGCTGATGCATCGCACGCGCGGCGCCCTGGTGGCGGGCTTGCTGTTCCTGCTGCCCTCGCTGCTGGTGCTGATCGTCCTGTCCTGGCTCTACATGGCGTATGGCCACATGGGCGCCATCGCCGCCATCCTGTACGGCATCAAGCCGGCCGTCGTCGCCATCGTGCTGGCGGCCGCCTGGCGCCTGGGCCGGCGCACCTTGCGCAGCCCCGCCCTGATCGCCATCGCGGCGGGCGCATTTGGTGCCATCGCCGCGCTACAGCTGCCATTTCCACTGATCGTGCTCGCCGCCGCCCTGCTGGGCATGGCGGGCGGCCGCTGGCTGCCGGCCCACTTCCATGCCGGCGGCACGCCGCATGGCGGCGCCGCCCACTACGGCGCCGCCCTGATTGATGACGACACGCCCACGCCAGATCACGCGCGTTTCCACTGGCCGCGCCTGCTGGCCACCTGCGCGCTGGGCCTGGTGCTGGCCTTCCTCGCCTGGCTGGGCCTGGCGCTGGCGGGCGGCGCGGACCGGCCGCTGGCGCAGATGGGCGTGTTTTTCAGCAAGGCGGCCCTGCTCACGTTCGGCGGCGCGTATGCCGTGCTGCCCTACCTGGTGCAGGGCGCCGTCGACCACTACCACTGGATCAGCAGCGCGCAGATGATGGATGGCCTGGCGCTGGGCGAAACCACGCCCGGCCCCCTGATCATGATCGTCGCCTTCATCGGTTTTGTGGGCGGCTGGAGCCATGCCGCCGGCATCGCTGGTGAACACCTGTGGCTGGCGGGCGTGTGCGGCGCGCTCGTCGCCAGCTGGTTCACCTTCCTGCCTTCGTTCATCTTCATCCTGGCCGGCGCGCCTCTGGTGGAAGCATCGCGCGGCAACTTGCGCCTGAGCGCGCCCCTGACGGCCATCTCGGCGGCCGTGGTGGGCGTCATCGCCAGCCTGGCCCTGTTCTTTGGCCGCCATGTCTTCTGGCAAGCAAACCCGCTGCCGCACTGGGACTGGCTGGCCATCGCCATCGCGCTGGGGGCCGGCGTGGCGCTGATCAAGTTTCAAATGGGCACCATCAAATTGCTGTTCGCCTGTGCCATCTTCGGCCTCGTGCTATCGTATCTGCCTTGACCGACTTTACGTAAGTGGCATCACCTTTCATGGCTGACAAGATTATCTACCTCGCCGAGGCCCGCAATGGGGCTTTGGTGATCCCCGCGCGGCTGGAAAGTCCCAGCGGCAACGTGGCCGACAGCCTGGGCCGGCCCCTGCACGACCTGCGCATCTCGATTACCGACCGCTGCAATTTCCGTTGCGTGTACTGCATGCCGAAGGACGTGTTCGACAAGAACCACGTGTATCTGCCACACACGGACTTGCTGTCCTTTGAAGAAATCACGCGCATCGCGCGCCTGTTCGTGGCGCACGGCGTGGAAAAGATCCGCCTGACGGGCGGCGAACCGCTGCTGCGCAAGAATATCGAAAAGCTCATCGCCATGCTGGCCGAGCTGCGCACGCCATCGGGCCAGCCGCTGGACCTGACCCTGACGACGAACGGCTCCTTGCTGGCCAGGAAGGCGCAAGCGCTGAAGGAGGCGGGCCTGAACCGTGTCACCGTCTCGCTCGATTCGCTCGACGACGCCACCTTCAAGCGCATGAACGATGTCGATTTTGCCGTGGCCGACGTGCTGCACGGCATCGATGCGGCGCACGCGGCGGGTCTGGGGCCCATCAAGATCAACATGGTCGTCAAGGCCGGCATGAACGAGCAGGAAATCGTGCCCATGGCGCGCCACTTCAAGGGCACGCCGTACATCTTGCGCTTCATCGAATACATGGACGTGGGCGCCTCGAACGGCTGGAACTTGCAGGAAGTCATCCCGTCCGCCGAAGTGGTGCGGCGCATAGCCTTGCACATGCCCTTGCTACCCATCAACCCCAACTACACGGGCGAGACGGCGGCGCGCTGGCGCTACGCAGATGGCGGCGGCGAAATCGGCCTCATTTCCAGCGTCACGCAAGCGTTCTGCGCAGACTGCAGCCGCGCCCGCCTATCGACCGAGGGCAAGCTGTACACGTGTTTGTTCGCCAGCAGCGGCCACGACTTGCGCAGCCTGCTGCGCGGCGACCACAGCGATGCGGAAATTTCCTCGGCCGTGGCGCAGCTGTGGCGCGGCCGCAGCGACCGCTATTCGCAATTGCGCACCAGCCAGACGGATTTGACAGGCGGCGCGCTTGAGCACGGTAAAAAGAAAGTGGAAATGTCGTATATCGGCGGCTGAATCGGGCGCAGCGCACGCCCGCCGCTGCTACCATGGCGCATGCACCCACTTCCTACCTGACATGATCAACACACACGACATTACCGGCCTGATCCTGGCCGGCGGCCTCGGCATGCGCATGGGCCAGCGCGACAAGGGCATGCTGCCCCTGCATGGCCAGCCCCTGGCCCGCCACGTGCTGCAGCGCCTGGCGCCGCAAGTGGGCCAGCTGGCCATCAGTGTCCACGCAGAGGCCGGCGACTACGCGCACTTCGGCCTGCCCGTGTGGCCTGACGTACTGCCGGGCCAGCTGGGTCCGCTGGCCGGCTTGCACAGCGGCATGCAGCACGCCAGCACGCCATATCTGCTGACTGTGCCGTGCGACTCGCCCCTGCTGCCGCCCGACCTGGCCACGCGCCTGGCGGCCGGTTTGATGCAGGACAATGCCGACCTGGCCATCGCCGTCACCGAAGAGACCGACCCGGCGACGGGATCGACGGTGCGCCGCCCCCACCCCGTCTTTTGCCTGGTAAAAACCTCGGCCTTGCCCCAGCTCGATGCGTATCTGCGCAGTGGAGAGCGCCGCATGCGCACTTGGCACGGTCCCTTGAAACTGGCCGAAGTGCTCTTCGAGAACAATAGCGCATTTGGCAACATCAATACCCCGGACCAGCTGGCCGCCCTGCAGGTGCAGGGCCTGTCCGTGCCGATGGCGCAAGCGATCCTGGCCGACAGCGTGGCGCCCGTCGCCGAGAGCGAGGAACTGCCGCTGCCGCAAGCGTTCGAGCGCATCCTGGCGGCCGACATCATCTCGCCCATCAGCGTGCCCGCGCACGACAATTCCGCCATGGATGGCTATGCCCTGCATGGTGCCGACCTCGGTGGCGGCACGCCCGTGACCCTGGCCGTGGTCGACACCATCCTGGCGGGCCGTCCCGGCACGGTCACCGTGCGGCGCGGGCAATGCGCGCGCATCATGACGGGCGCCGTCATGCCGGACGGCTGCGACAGCGTGGTGCCGCAGGAACTGGTGAGCCAGGTTAGCGAACACCGCATCACTTTGGCGCCGGATTGCATCCGCCCCGGCGACAACCGCCGCTTCAAGGGCGAAGACTTGATGCAGGACCAGCCTGCCCTGCTGCAGGGCAAGCGCCTGGGACCGGCCGAACTGGGGTTACTCGCCTCGCTGGGCATCGCCACGGTGCCCGTGCGCCGGCGCCTGCGCGTGGCCTTCTTTTCCACCGGCGAGGAATTGCGCTCGATCGGCGAGCCACTAGCCGCAGGCTGCATCTACGACAGCAACCGCTACACCCTGCTGGGCATGTTGACGCGCCTGGGCTGCGAGGTGCTCGACATGGGCATCGTCAAGGACCAGCCGCAAGCGCTGGAAGCGGCCCTGCGCGGCGCCTGCGCCAAGGCCGACGTCATCATCACCTCGGGCGGCGTCTCCAGCGGCGCGGCCGATTTTACGCGCGACATCCTGGCACGCCTGGGTGAAGTGGCTTTCTGGCAGATCAACATGCGCCCGGGCCGCCCCATGGCCTTTGGCCAGATTTCCAGCGAGGGCGACACGGCCTTGCTGCTGGGCCTGCCCGGCAACCCGGTGGCCGTGATGGCGGCGTTTTATTTCCTCGCGCGCCCGACCTTGCTGCGCCTGATGGGCGCCGATGCGGACACGGCCTGCCTGCCCCTGCTGCAAGTGGCGGCGCAAGCACCGATCCGCAAGAAGCGGGGCCGCACGGAATACCAGCGCGGCATCGTCGAGCGCGGCGCGGACGGCCGCCAGCACGTGCGCGTGACGGGTGCGCAAGGCTCCGGCATCCTGCGCTCGATGACGCAAGCCAATTGCATGATCGTGCTGCATGAAGCACAAGGCCACGTGGCAGCCGGCGACCTGGTCGATATCGTGCTGTTCCATGGACTAATATGAAACTGATACTGGCACTGGCCCTGCTACAGGGCATGGCGGCGTACGCCGGCGAAGTCCACAGCAATGGCTACACGGTGCGCTTCGACGAGCGCATCGAGGATGCAAAGGGGGACTTGCACGGCGAAACCGTGGGCAGCATCCGCCTCGTGCGCACCAGCGACCAGGCGCTCGTGTGGCAGGAAAACACGCCCTTGCGGCCCGACTGCGGCGACGTTGCCGCCGTCACCGCCATCAACGATAGCTTCGTGGCCCTGTGCGGCCACCTGGGCGGGCGCCATTACACGCAGAAGATCATCTTAATGCAAGGCAACTCACCAGCCATGGTGAGCGTGGACCAGTACGACTCGCCCAGTCCCGTACGCGTCGAGCGCAACGGATCGCTGGCCATCGACGTCCTGCGGCGCGACCTGTTCCCCGACGAGCTGACGGGCTCCCATTACTTTCCCACTGTTTACCGCTTGCACCGCGATGACGCCACGTTCGGCTTCATCCCCAGCTTTGATGGCGATGCCGCCGAGCGCTACTGGCAGCATTACCGCGCCACGCGCCAGGTGGCGCCGGCGGCGGTCGTGCTGCCGGAACTGCTGGCCTCCCTGCTGGCGGCCCAGGCTGGCAAGCAATCCATCTGTGCAGAGCTTGACACGCTCACCGCAGATTTGCAGCAGGGGCGACAGTACGATACGCAAGGCGCGCGCACCTTGATGCGCAAGTGGCTGCACAAGCTGCCCGCCATCGGCTATCCCGCCTTCGATACGCAAGCCTGCCCGGGCCGCATTTAACACGCGTTCCTTACCTTAGCGCCGCCTGCTGGCGGCGCATCCTTCAAAACCCCACTGCCCTCACCACCGGCCCGCCCTGCGCGGGCCGCGAGCATTGCCCCTTCGCAATCAATTTCCCCTGCACTGCTACCGTTCAGCTATCAAGATAAAAATATTAATTATTTCTTTAAATAAAATATTAATAAACACAACAATAATTGTAATTATTTTATTTATTTGTTGATACTACAGTTTCTTTGGTGATAACATCTTAATTCACACAAAAATATAATTTTGATATTGTTTTCACGAGGAAACTACCAATGAAACACAGCTCATGGATCGCGGGCGCCAGCATGCTGGGAGCGGCTTGCCTGCTTGGCATGTTGTCCTTGGCGCCGCTGCCGGCTTATGCCAAAGGGGCCCCTCGGGCCGCCGTGCTGGAACACTGCAGCTGGAACCGTCCCGGTGCCGACCCGTTCATGGGCGATGTGGTGGCTGCCGTGGACAGGTACCCGGACATCGCGCCGCAGGTGCGCGAAGAATTGAAGGCGCGCATGCGCGCGCGCCAGTACGATGAAATCGTCGTGATCAGCCGCGACGCCATCCGTGGCAAAGGCAATTACCAGGCGCGCATCAGCGACATGCATTTCGGGCCGGGCCGCGTTTGCCGCAATGTGACGCGTTCAGGCTGGAGCGAACAGATGCAGGAACGGGGGCTCGTGTACTGCGTGCAGGGACAATGCATCCTCGTGCCGACGATCTGCCGCAATGTCAGCCGCATCACGCAGGCGCCCGCATCGGCGCCGCCGGCAGCAGGCGGTGCAGCTCCCGGCGGTGGCGCGCCCGTTGCCGCCGTGCCCGCCGCCCCGGAAGCGGCAGGCGTGCCCCTGATCGATAATCCCGACGCCTTGCGCGGCGGTTCTTTCACGGGTGGCGCCATGCCGGCCGAGGTGGCCAGCATTCCTTTCCTGCCCTTCGATTATGTGCGTACCGTCGGCGGCATCACACCACCGGCCGGCATGGGCGGCGGCGGCGGAGGTGGCGGCGGTGGCCGGCCGCCAGACCAGGGCAGCAGCATCATCGTGCCGCCCACCGTGATCCTGCCGACGCTGCCGCCCACCGGCCCGAATGTCTTGCCGGCCGTGCCCGAGCCGCAAACCTGGGCCATGCTGCTGGCAGGACTGGCCCTGATCGTCTATGCCGCGCTGCGCCGCCGGCAAGCGCCGGCGGCCTGAACGACAATCCTACTCGCCCTCGCCGGGCAAGCCGGCATCTGCCGTTCCCAGCAGCAAGGCGGCCGCCTCGCCCGGCAAGGCTTCCACGGATTTCAATTTGCGCGCCATCTGCCGGCTGCGCACTTCCGCGCTTTCGATATTCTTCGCCGCCTTTTCCAGGGTCAGCCGGGTTTGCGACAGCACGTCGCCGAACTTGCCAAACTCCGTCTTGACGGCGCCCAGCACCTGCCATACTTCCGACGAGCGCTTTTCCAGCGCCAGGGTGCGGAAACCCATCTGCAGGCTGTTGAGCAAGGCCGTCAGGGTGGATGGCCCGGCGATGCTGACGCGATGCACGCGCTGCAATTCGTCGGCCAGTCCCGGGCGGCGCAGCACTTCCGCATACAGCCCCTCGGTGGGCAGGAACAAAATGGCGAAATCCGTGGTCTGCGGCGGCGCCAGGTATTTCTCGGCGATGGTTTTCGCCTCGCCCCGCACGGCACGCTCCAGCTCGCGGCCGGCCAGGGCCACGCCATCCGCATCGGCCCGCTCGGCCGCTTCGACCAGGCGTTCGTACTGTTCCTTGGGAAACTTTGCATCGATGGGCATCCACACGGGCGGCCCGCCATCGCTCAAGCCCGGCAGTTTCAGGGCAAATTCCACGCGCGCGCCGCTGCCCGGCACGGTTTCCACGTTCTTTGCATACTGGTCGACAGTGAGTACCTGCTCCAGCAGCATTTCCAGCTGCACCTCGCCCCAGGTGCCGCGCGTCTTCACATTAGTAAGCACCCGCTTCAGGTCGCCCACGCCCAGCGCCAGCTGCTGCATTTCACCGAGGCCCTGGTGGACTTTTTCCAGCCGCTCCGACACTTGCTGGAACGAGGCGGAAAGCCGCGTTTCCAGAGTCGCGTGCAGTTTTTCATCGACCGTCTTGCGCATCTCTTCCAGGCGCGCGCCATTGTCAGCCTGCAAGTCGCGGATCTTGTTCTCCAAGGTGGCACGCACTTCCAGCATGCGCTGCGCATTCGATTCTGTCAGCTGGGCCAGGGTTTGATTCGTGCTGTCGGCAAAGCGCGCCAGGCTTTGCGCCTGCTCTTCGCGCCCGACTTTCCCCTGCGCCTGCATTTGCGTGCGCAGGCTGTCGAGCTGTTGCAGGGTTGCCGCCTGGAATTGCGCCAGGCCGGCGGCCAGATCCTGCCGCGTCGCCTGCGCCGACGCCTGCAACTGCAGCCGCACTTCGCGTTCGACGCGGTCGATGCGTTCCAGGCTTTGCTGCTGGTGCTGCTGCACCAGCGCCAGCGTGGTGGCGCCATCGCCGGCAACGCCACGCGGACGCAGCAGGATCAGGATCAATAGGACGATGGCGAAGCCGACGGCGCCCAGCAGGCTGTAAAACTCGATTGGGCTCATGGGATCAGTCAGGTTTGTTGCGCATCCAGTCGGCTGTCTGATAGAACGATTCCATCAGGCGCACGCGCAGGGACTCTTCGATGCCCGTGTCTTCCATGGCCCAGGCCATGGCGCGCAACCACTGGTCGCGCTCGCTGGTGCCGATGGCGTAGGGCAAGTGGCGCGCGCGCAGGCGCGGGTGGCCGAATTTCTCGATATACAAATCCGGCCCACCCATCCATCCCGTCAGGAAGAAATACAGCTTGTCGCGCGAGCCATCCGTGGATGGCGGATGCATGACGCGGATGCCGGCGAACTCGGGCTCAAGTTCCATCAGATCATAAAAGCGGTCGACCATTTCACGCAGCACGGGGGCGCCGCCGATGGTCTCGTACAAGGTGGGGGCAGTGGTATCAGTCATGGCCGCCATGATAGCGCAAGCGTCGGCGCCCCACGCAGCCGCGTGGCTTACGATGCCACAATAAATGGCAATATACTTGACTGATCAAGCTTATATCAACTACTATGCAATTTTTCAAACACGGACAAAACGACCATGCCAAGCGCTATAGACTCTCCGTTGCTGCGCAATAGCAACTTCCGCTGGCTGCTGGGCGGCGGCCTGGTGTCCATGCTGGGCGACCAGTTCAGCATGCTGGCCCTGCCCTGGCTGGTGCTGAGCCTGACCGGCGATAGCTTCAGCCTGGGCATCGCCGTGGCACTGATGGGCGCCCCGCGCGCCGTGCTTATCTTGTTGGGCGGCACCGTTGCCGACCGCTATACGCCCCGACGCGTGATGCTACTGAGCAAATATGCGAACGCCGCCATCCTGCTGTTGCTGTCAGCACTGCTGTTGCTAGACCACGCCAGCCTGGCGCTGGCGTATGCGGCCGCGTTGGCGCTGGGGATCGCGACCGCCTTCGCCATCCCGGCAGGCACGGCCATCCTGCCACAGGCCGTGCCGCTGCAATCGTTGCAAAAAGCCAATGGCTTGCAGATGGGCGCGCGCCAGTTGTCCTTGCTGGCAGGCCCCCTGCTGGCGGCGCTGGTACTCGGCGCTCACGATGGCGCGCAGCAAACCCCCATGGCAGCGCTGGCCGCCGCCTTTGCCATCGATGCGCTGACGTTTCTGTTCTCCGCCTGGACCTTGCGGCAAGTCAGCCTGCGGCCACTGGCAGCCGCCGCCGCGGCGCAAGGCATGTGGCGCTACACGGCGGCGGGCCTGGCCATGGTGTGGCGCGACATTCCCTTGCGCAGCTGCTATGCCTACTGGGCGGTGGTGGCGTTCTTCGTCATGGGACCGCTGCAGGTGGCCTTGCCCGTGCTGGCCAGCGAACGCCTGCACGGTGCCGCGGCGCTGGGACTGCTGATGGGCGCGCACGGCGCCGGCACCCTGGCCGGCATGCTGGCATCAAGCCTGGGCGGCGCCTGGCTGCGCCGGCGTTTCGGCGCCACCTTGCTGCTCGTCGACGCCATCGTGGGTTGCCTGTTGATGACGCTGGGACAAATCAGCGCAGCCTGGCAAGGCGCAGCCTTGCTGGCCGTCACAGGCATGCTGGGCGGCTACTTGCAGGTGGCCATCTTTACGTGGATACAGCGGCGCGTGGCGCCCGCCATGCTGGGCCGGGCCATGGCCCTGTTCATGGGCATCTTCCTGGGCCTGGCGCCCCTGTCGGCGGCGGCCACGGGAGCGCTGCTACGCCACCTGAGCGTGGGTGAGCTGTTCTGCGGCGGCGGCGCCCTGCTGCTGGCGGCCGCCGTGGCGGCGGCCCTCTTCACCGCCATCCCGCGCATCGCCGGACCAGCAACGATTTGAACAAACGATGGGAGAAATAAAACATGGACAAGACACGACAGGCAACCTTGAAAGCACACTACCGGCAACAACCGCCGCCGCTGGGCATCATTGCCCTGCGGCACCTGCCCAGCGGACGGACCTTGCTCGAATGCAGCCGTAACGCACCCGGCATGCTGAACCGGCACCGCTTCGAACTGAACCTGGGCCAGCACCGCAATGCCCTGCTGCAGGCTGACTGGCGGCGCGACGGCGCGGCGGCCTTTTCCTGCGAGATCATCGACACCGTCAGGCTGCCCGACGACCCCGCCTTCGATGCGGACGCCGAGCTGTGTGCCCTGCTGGCCCTGCGCCGCGCACAGTGGCTGGAACAGGGGCAGCCACTGTATTGAGCAGTATTGCTTTACACTTGCGCACTCAAGCACTTCGCAGCGACTAAAATGGCAGCCATGAACGATCACACTCCCCCGTCGCCGGACAGCGATGGCGCGCTGGACTTTTGCCTGCGCCTGGCGCGCGCCCAGGCACTCATCGTGCGCCGCTTCGACAGCGCCCTGGGTAATGTGCATGGTCTGAGCTTCAGCGACTATCAATTGCTGTATCAGCTGCAGCGCGCACCCGGTGCGCGCCTGCGCCGCATCGACCTGGCCGAACGCCTGGCGTTGACGGCCTCGGGCGTCACGCGCTCCCTGATGCCGCTGGAAAAAATCGGCCTGGTGGTGCGCCAGGCCGATGTGCGCGACGCGCGCGTCGGCTATGCCGTGCTGACTGCCGCCGGCCAGGAATTGCTGGAACATGCCAGCACCACCGCGCATGCGGTGGGCCGCGAATTGCTGCAGGACGCACCGGCAGAGCAGCTGGGAGCGCTATCCACCATCCTGGGCAGGCTGGCCGGCTGACGCTGCCAAGCGGCTGGCGCCGGCCAGCCTGCCGGCCCTACACGAGCGCCAGCTTGCGCACGCGCCGCGTCGACGGCCAATGTTCCATGCCCACTTCGGCGCGCACCGCCGCGCAGGCGGCCAGCAGCCTGGCGATGGCCGTCTCGTCGAGTCCCGCGTTGAGGGTCAGTCGCACGAGGGCGCGGTTCTTCGCCGTTGCCGGGGCACAGAACATGGCGCCGTAAATGCCTTGCCGCTCCAGCGCCTGGCGCAGGGCCAGGGTGGCCGGTTCGCCACCCGCTTCCAGCGCCACGATCTGCTCCGTACCGTCGCTGACGTTGTAGCCGAGCGCGCTCAAGCCCTCGCGCACCTGCAGCGTGTGGCGCCGCAAAATGGCGCGGCGCGCGTCGGCGGCCATGATGAAATCGAGCGCCGCGTCCAGCCATGCCAGCTCGTGGGCCAGCAGGCAGGAGCTGAAGATGGCAGGGCGCGATTCGGACAAGAAATACCCCTTGAAGCGGCTGGAACAACTGATGAAACCGGCACGTCCCGCGAAGGCCTTGGCCAGCGATGCCGTGCGGAAATGCACGCGGTGGCCCAAGCCCCAGGCTTCCACCAGGCCCGCGCCTTGCGGGCCATGCGTGCCCAGCGAGTGGGACTCGTCGACCACCACCACGCAGTCGCTGCGCTCGGCAATGTCCAGCAGTTCCAGCAGCGGCGCCAGGCTGCCGTTGGTACTGTACAGGGCATCGACGACGATCACGCCGCGGCCATGTTTTTCCACTTGCCGCCGCAGGTGGACCATGTCGTTGTGCAAGAAAGCGACGGCCTGGGCCTGCGCCGACAGCACGCCTTCCCACAGCGAGGCGTGGGCCTGCATGTCCAGGTAGACGGGGATGCCGGGGCCGGCGATACACTGCAGCAAGCCGACATTGGCCGCCATGCCGGACTGCGCCAGGATGCCGTCCTCGCAGCCCATGAAGCGGGCCAGCCGGCTTTCCAGCCGGTGCTGTTCGCTGCCTTCCTGCAAGTACACGGCCGACATCAGCATGCCGCCCGCATTCGCCTGCAGGGAAGCCACCTGGGCCGCCACCAGCGCCGGCTCGGCGGCGATGGAAAGATAGTCATTGCCCGCCAGAAAAATGGCATGGGCGGGTGTCGGTTGCCAGGCATGGGGATGCTGGCCGCCCAGCAGTTTTTCAATGCGCGTGATGTGATGCGCATCCATGCGCCGCACGATGTAGTCGGGCAGGCAGTGTTCGGCGCGGTCGAAGGATGGGGCGTGCAGGCTGATAGTGATGGTCATGGTTTTCTCCTGGGGGAAAGGTTTGCTACGGATTAAAGCCTTCACCGTGTTGCCAACCCATCCATTGACGTATATCAATGTCCGGCGAGATAACCGTACAACCAAGAAAAATTACGCGATGATAATGTTCTGAAGAGGATCAAGGCAGAGTCATGACGCAGCAATGGCAAGGAGGATGGACACACTGGCGCAGACGCCTGCTCCATTCGCTGCTACATGAACGCGTGCCGCATGAAAACCTGGCCAGCCGCGTCGCCATGCTGGCCGCCGTGGGCACGGTGGCAATGCCGCTGTACTACCTGCTGTGGCATTTTTTTTTCCCACAAGCCTATGAAAACCTGATCCTTCGCCTGACGGGCGTGGGCATCTGCGTGGCCGGCCTGTTTGCGCGCCGCTTCTCGGTCCGCTGGCTGTCGCGCTACCTGCTGTTCGCGCTCAGCTACATCCTGCCCTTCTTCTTTACCTTCATGTTTCTGATGAATCATGCCTCGTCCATCTGGAGCCAATCGCTGCTGATCGGCCTGGTGGTGCTGTTTCATTTCGAAACGGGACTGGCCTGCCGCGCCTACCTGATCGGTACGGGCGCCGCCTGCCTGGCCGTCATCCTGCAAGGAGAAGGCGCCTACCTGCTGCAGCGTGAAGTGCTGCAGCAATTGCCCGTGCATTGGTTCACCATCGCCGCGCTGTCCGTGGTGAAAGTGGGCAGCAAGGTGCTGGAACGGGAACGGCTGGCGGGCATGGCGGCCGGGCTCGGTTCCGTGGCGCACGAACTGCGCACGCCGCTGACCAGCGTGGAAGCGAATGTGCGGGGCATGCGCCGGCTGCTGCCGCAGCTGGCTGGCCAGGCAGACGATATGCCGCCGCTGCAGGATGCCCTGTCGCGTATCCAGTTCGAAGTGCGCCACATGCAGCACATGATCGATTTGTTCCTGATGAGCGCCAGTGCCGTGAATCGCAACCTGCAGCCCAGCCAGTCGCTCTCGATGCTGGCGATGGTAAACGCCGTGCTCAAGCGCTACCCGTTTACCGGCAAGCTGCAGCGGGCCAGCGTCACGGTGGACATGCGCGCCGACTTCCAGTTCGCAGGCCAGGACGAACTGTGCGTGGTGATCCTGCTGAACCTGCTGAGAAATGCACTGAAAGCCATCCAGCGGGCCGGCAAGGGCCGCGTGCGCATCATCATCGACGGCGCCCGCCCTGTGCCCAGGCTGCTGTTCATCGACACGGGCTGCGGCATCGCGCCGGTCCGCCTGCCGTTGATCTTCGAGCGTTTTTATTCCTATCCCGTGCATAACGGCAGCGGCATCGGCCTGGCACTGTGCCGCCAGATCATCACTGCCTGGCAGGCGCGCATCCGCTGCATATCGCGCGAGCATGCCTATGCGATCTTCATCCTGGAATTTCCCCAGTCCCTGCCTGCCCGCTTCCAACCCTCTTCTCCCGCAAGGTGACGCATGCAACTGCCCGTCTACACCCATCCGACTCTGACCGTATTGATCGACGACAGCGATTCCTTCCTGAAAAGCCTGGCGTTCCAGCTCGATCCCGGCCTGGCGCGCAAGACTTTCCACGATACCAGCAGCGCGCTGCACTGGCTGCGCCACAGCACGCAACTGGGCGAGACGCCACTGCACGTCAATTTCGACACGCAAAATCTGCCGCCCGATCAGTGCAACGTGGCGCTCGATCTCGATCGCATCTGGCGCATCAGCGGCCAGGCACAGCGCTTTGCCGTGCCCTCCGTGCTGGTGGTCGATTATTCGATGCCGCAAATGAATGGCCTGGAATTCTGCCAGGCGGTGCGCGACTTGCCGTGCAAGAAGATTTTATTTACAGGAGCGGCCGATGAAAAAGTGGCCGTGACAGCCTTCAACCGGGGCTTGATCGACCGCTACATCAAGAAGAGCGACGACGATGCGCTCGATATCCTGGAACAGGAAGTCCATGCCCTGCAACGCGAATTCTTCCTGCAGCAGTCGGACACCGTGCGCGACTTGCTGATGCTGCACGACTACAATTTCCTGCAAGACGAGGCCTTGGCCATGGTGGTGCACGAGCTGTGCCAGCGCCATGGCTTTGTCGAATACTATATCTTTCCAAATCCCAGCGGCATCCTGTTCTTCACGCGCGATGGCCACGCCAAGCTGATGATCATCGAGACGGAACGCAGCCTGCACACGCAGTACGAAATGGCACGCGACAGCGACGCACCGGAGTCCTTGCTGCTGGCCCTGCTGGAAATGCGCGTGATCCCGTACTTTTCCGACGCCGACAGCGACGGCATGTATGCGGCGCACATCGGCGAAAACTGGTTCCGCTACTGCGCCGCGCCCACCATCTGCCTGGGCCGCGTGACGTATTTCTGGGCCCTGTTCGACGTGCCGCCGCACCTGCTGGGGCAGCCGGTTATGTCCTACGCGCAATTTTTACGCGCACAGACAGGCGACAGCGCCTAGCTTTCCCGTAGTGTTTGCAGCGGCGGATGTTTCAATACATTGCGCAAGCCCAGCCAGCCGCCGGCGATCGCGCACAGGGCGCCGGCCAGTAAACCAAAGGCCCATACGCCCGGTGCGAAGCTCCAGGCAAACTTGAACTGGTACGTGGCCAGGGCCCAGCCCATGGCGGCCGCGCCCGTGGCCGCCAGCAAGCCGGCCAGCGCGCCCACGAGCGAGAATTCGATCAGCTGCGCCTGCGCCAGCTGGCGCCGCGTGGCGCCCAGCGCGCGCAGCAGTCCCGCTTCGCGCGTGCGCTCGTCCTGCGAGCCCATCAAGGCCGCATACAGTACCAGCAAGCCCGACGCCAGGGTAAAGGCGAACAGGAATTCGACGGCCGTCACCACCTGGTCCAGCACGCCCTGGATTTGCTTGAGCACGCCGCCCACGTCCACCACCGTCAGGTTCGGATAGTCGCGCAGCAAGGCGTTGCCCAGCTCCGCCTGCGCGGGTGGGAGGTGAAATGCCGTGATCCACGTCTGCGGCGTGTCCGCCATGGCGGCCGGATTGATGATGACAAAGAAATTGACGCGCATCGAGCCCCATTCCAGCTTGCGCAAGCTGGTGATGGCCGCCTCGACAGGTTGGCCGGCGATGTCGAAGCGCAGCTTGTCGCCCAGTTTCAATTTCAAGGTCTTGGCGATGCCCTCTTCCACCGAGGCTTCGGCCGGCGCGCCCGCGGCATTGCCGAACCACTTGCCGGCGACAAGCTTGTTTTCTTCCTGCATGGTGGCCATCGTCGACAGGTTGAATTCACGGTCGGCCAGGCCCTTGGCGCGGTCATCCTCGTAGGTGGTTTCCGTGATGGCCTTGCCGTTCACGGCCACCAGGCGCCCGCGTATCATCGGATACAAGGGCGCGTTGACCACGCCGGCCTGCGCCAGGCGCGCGGCGATCGGGTCTTTTTGCTCGGGCAGGATATTGATCATGAAGCGGTTCGGCGCGTCCGGCGGCGTGGCATTGCGCCAGGCCACCATCAAGTCGCCGCGCACCACCGTCAGTAGCAGCAAGGCCATCAGGCCCAGGGCCAGCGACACCACCTGGATGACGGTGGCGCCCGGGCGGCGCTGCAAGGACGTGACGGCGAAGCGCCAGCCCTGGTGCTTAAAAACGCCGCGCAGGGTTTTCAGCGACTTGATGCCCAGCCAGCCGGCCAGGCCGAACAGGGCGAAGCCGCCCAGGAAACCGGCCGCCGTCAGCAGCGCCAGTTTCACGTCGCCCGCCTGCCACAAGAGCAGCACGACGAAGGCGGCGATGCCCAGGCCATACGTGGCCACGGCCAGCGCCTGCGGCGGCTCCTGTTCGCGGCGGATCACGCGGTTATGGGGGACATTGCGCAACTGCAAAATCGGCGGCAGGGCAAAACCCAGTAGTAACAGCATGCCGGTGGCCACGCCCTGCAGCGCGGGCAGCAGGGAGACGGGCGGCAAATCGCTCTGCACCAGCTTGCCCAGCAATTCCAGCAGCACTAGGTGGCCGCCAAAGCCGACGGCCACGCCCACCACGCTGCCGGCCAGGCCCACCAATAAAAACTCGATCACATACATGGCCGTGACCTGGTTTTGCGTCAGGCCCAGGCAGCGCAGCATGGCGCAGGCATCCAGGTGGCGCAGCATGAAGCGGCGCGCCGCCATGGCCACGGCGACGGCGGCCAGCATGGCCGACAGCAAGCCGACCAGCGACAGGAAGCGGTCGGCGCGGTCCAGCGTCGATTGCATCTGCGGGCTGCCCGATTCCAGCGATTCGATGCGCACGCCCTTGATGGCCTGCGTCTTGATTTGATTTTCCAGCCAGGCTTGATATTGCGCAAGCTCGGCCGCCTTGGCTGGCGGCGCCGACAGCAGCAAGCGGTACGATACGCGCGAGCCGTTCTGCACCAGCGCCGTGGCCGCCAGGTCGGACAGGGGCAGCATCACGCGCGGGGCGAAGTTCAGGAACGATGCGCCCCGGTCCGGTTCGCTGGCGATCAGTTGCGTGACCGTAAATGCCTTGTCACCCAGTGTCACGGTGTCGCCCAGCTTGGCGTTCAGGCTGGACAGAATTGCCGCATCGACCCACAGGGTGCCTGGCGCCGGCACCTGGCTGGTCGGCTGACCGACGGCATCCTGCGCCTCACTGGTGCTGGTGGTGATTTTCAGCTTGCCGCGCTGCGGGTAGCCGGGCGAGACGGCCTTGATGGATGCCAGTTGCGAGTTCGACTGCTCGCCCTCGCCCGCCTGCGCCATGCTGGGGAAGGTCACCGTGTCGGCCAGGATGAAGCCGCGCTTGGCGGCTTCGGCGCGCCAGACGGGATTGACGGGCTGGTCGGCGCTGATAACCAGGTCGGCCCCCAGCAGCTGGTGCGCGTCGCGGTTCAGGCCCGCGCGCAGGCGGTCGACGAAGAAGCCGACGGCCGACAGGGCCGCCACGGCGACGATCAGCGCGACGAGCAGGAAACGCAGTTGCCCGGCGCGCCAGTCGCGGCCGGTCATTTTCAGGGAGAGGCGTAGCATGGGCGGCGGGTCTTTATGAACGTGGATAGTGATGCGTTATTGCGCGGCGCCGTGCGCGGCGGCGTGCCGGGCGAAATACGCATCGACGGTGGCGAGGAAGGCATCTTTCTGCGCCTGCGGCAGGAAGGCGGCGATGAAACCGTTGCGCGCCAGACGCTGCGCGTGGGACAGGCCCAGCGGCAAGGCATCGAAAATGGCGTCGAAATTGTCGTTCATGTAGCCGCCGAAATACGCGGGATCGTCCGAGTTCACCGTCACCAGCAGGCCGGCGTCGAGCAATTGCACCAGGTTATGGTCGTGCATCTGGTCAAACACGCGCAGTTTGGTATTCGACAAGGGGCAAACGGTCAGCGCGATTTGTTCGCGCGCCAGGCGGGCCGTCAGGTCCGCATCTTCCAGGCAGCGTACGCCATGGTCGATGCGTTCGACTTGCAAGTCGTCCAGCGCCGTGCGGATGTAGGCTGGCGGACCTTCTTCGCCTGCGTGGGCCACCAGGTGCAGGCCCAGCTCGCGGCAACGGGCAAACACGCGCGAGAATTTCTCGGGCGGGTTGCCCACTTCCGACGAATCGAGGCCGATGCCGATGAACTTGTCGCGGTGCGGCAGCGCATCGGCCAAAGTCTCGAATGCCTCTTCCTCGCTCAAATGGCGCAGGAAACACAGGATCAGGGCGGCGCTGACAGGGCTGTCCTGGCAGGCGCGGTGAATACCATTGACCACATCAGCCATCGCCACGCCGCGCGCCGTGTGCGTTTGCGGGTCGAAGAAAATTTCCGTGTGCAAGACGTTGTCGGCTTCGGCGCGGCGCAGATAGGCTTGCGTCATGTCATAGAAATCCTGCTCTTTCAAGAGCACGCTTGCGCCAGCGTAATAAATGTCGAGAAAAGACTGCAAATCCGTAAAAGCATAGGCGCTGCGCAAGTGTTCCACCGATTCATAGCCCAGCGGCACGCCATTGCGCTCGGCCAGTGCGAAAATCAGTTCTGGCTCCAGCGAACCTTCGATATGGATATGCAGTTCGGCCTTCGGCATGCCGCGGACGATCGCGCGCAATGGGGGGGTCATCATGGGTGTTCCTTATAAGGTGACGATAAAAATGCTGGCCCGCACACGCGCGGCGCGCAGGGCCATCGGACATGCAGGCATCTTAGCGCAAGATGGCCGGCCTCACCGGCGCCCGGCCGCCATGGCGCTGGCAGCGGCGGCGGCATGGCCGGCACCGGCACGCGCTGGCGAATTGTCGTATGATGGTTTAAAAGGTACAAAAAGGTTCATTGAAATCGATGGAAAATCTGATGATTTATCCAATTAAATCAACAATTTACAAACAAGTATTAAGGATATGCTGACATATCTTTTGACTTCCTGATCCTTTAGAGCAATAATTAATTTCATGGGGTAAAGGTAGGTGCAACAAGCGCTATCAACAGTGAAAAAAAAGCCGGCTGGCCACGTCAGCGCACGGCATCAAGCGCCAGTTTTTTGGTCCGGGCAATCCGGACTCGCAAAGACAGCCGGGCTTGAAACAACAATAAAAATCGGTACGGGGTACAGGAAAAGTTCAGACGGCAAGCCCAGGCGAGTGCCAGGCGGGCGGCCATGGTGACTGGCAGTACAGGTTTACATTAAAGGACATTGACATGACCATTTTTGATAACTATGCAGCACGCTACGAGCGCACCCGCGAAGAGGAAATGTCGCTCACCGAATACCTGGCCCTGTGCAAGAAGGACAAGCTGACCTATGCCAGCGCGCCCGAACGCATGCTGGCCGCCATCGGCGAGCCGCAACTGGTCGACACGCGCAACGATACGCGCCTGTCGCGCATCTTCGCCAACAAGGTGATCAAGATCTATCCCGCCTTCCGCGAGTTCTACGGCACCGAGGAAGTCATCGAGCAAGTCGTCTCGTATTTCCGCCACGCCGCGCAAGGCCTGGAAGAACGCAAACAGATCCTGTATCTGCTGGGGCCGGTCGGCGGCGGCAAGTCGTCCATCGCGGAAAAACTCAAGGCGCTGATGGAACACGTGCCCTTCTATTGCCTGAAAGGCTCGCCCGTCAACGAATCGCCGCTGGGCCTGTTCAACGAGGAAGAGGACGGCACCATTCTGGAAGAGGATTACGGCATCCCGCGCCGCTATCTGCGCAACATCCCCAGCCCGTGGGCCGTCAAGCGCCTGCATGAATACAATGGCGATATCAACCAGTTCCGCGTCGTCAAGCGCTACCCTTCCGTGCTGAAACAGATCGCCATCTCGAAGACGGAGCCGGGCGACGAAAACAACCAGGATATTTCCTCGCTGGTGGGCAAGGTCGACATCCGCAAACTGGAAGACTACGCCCAGGACGACCCGGACGCCTACAGCTATTCGGGCGGCCTGTGCCTGGCCAACCAGGGCCTGATGGAATTCGTGGAAATGTTCAAGGCGCCCATCAAGGTCTTGCATCCCTTGCTGACGGCCACACAGGAAGGCAATTACAAGGGCACGGAAGGTTTTGGCGCGATTCCCTTCGACGGCATCATCCTGGCCCACTCGAACGAGTCGGAATGGAAGACCTTTAAAAACAACCGCAACAACGAGGCTTTCCTTGACCGTATCTATATCGTCAAGGTGCCGTACTGCCTGCGCGTGACCGATGAAATCAAGATCTACGACAAGCTGGTGGCCAATTCCTCGCTGGTCAAGGCCCCGTGCGCGCCCGGCACCCTGCGCATGATGGCGCAGTTCGCCATCCTGTCGCGCCTGAAAGACCCGGAAAACTCCAGCATTTTCTCGAAGATGCTCGTCTACGATGGCGAAAACCTCAAGGATACGGACCCGAAAGCCAAGTCCATGCACGAATACGTGGACTATGCGGGCGTGGACGAGGGCATGAACGGGCTGTCGACGCGCTTTGCCTTCAAGATCCTGTCGAAAGTGTTCAACTTTGACAATTCCGAAGTGGCCGCCAATCCCGTGCACTTACTATATGTACTGGAACAGCAGGTCGAGCGCGAGCAGTTCGCGCCGGAACTCGAGCAGCGCTACTTCTCCTATATTAAAGAGCACCTGGCGCAGCGCTATGTGGAATTCATCGGCAAGGAGATCCAGACGGCTTACCTGGAAAGCTATTCGGAATACGGGCAAAACATTTTCGACCGCTATGTGACGTTTGCCGATTTCTGGATACAGGACCAGGAATACCGCGATCCGGACACGGGCGAAAGTTTCGACCGCGAATCGCTGAACAATGAACTGGAGAAAATCGAGAAGCCGGCGGGCATTTCCAATCCGAAGGACTTCCGCAATGAAATCGTCAACTTCGGGCTGCGCGCGCGGGCGTCGAATGGCGGCAAGAATCCCGCCTGGACCAGTTATGAAAAGTTCCGCACCGTGATCGAAAAGAAAATGTTTTCGAATACGGAGGAATTGCTGCCCGTGATTTCCTTCAATGCCAAGGCCAGTGCCGACGATGCCAACAAGCACGCCGACTTCGTGGCCCGCATGGTGGAAAAAGGCTATACGGCCAAGCAGGTACGCCTGTTATGCGAATGGTACTTGCGCGTACGCAAGTCATCCTAGCGCGGACAGCGGAGGCGCGCTCCCGCCCGGTGACTGGCGGGGCGCGCAAGACGAGAGGCAAGGAGGCACCCTTTGACATACCTCATCGACAGGCGCTTGCAGAGCAAGAATAAATCCGCCGTCAACCGCGAGCGTTTCCTGCGGCGTTACAAGGGCCAGATCAAGGATGCTGTGGGACGCGCCATCAAGGGGCGCTCGATCACGGACGTCGAGAATGGCGAAAAGGTCAGCATCCCCGTCAAGGACGTGGGCGAACCGTCGTTCGGCCACGCGCATGGCGGCGTGTGGGAAGTGGTCAATCCCGGCAACAAGGAATACCTGAAAGGCGACCAGATCGCCCGGCCGAAAGGCGGCGGGGGCGGCGGGCGGGGCAAGGCGGGCAATAGCGACGAGACGACGGAAGACGATTTCATCTTCGAATTGTCGCGCGAAGAATTCATGAATTATTTCTTCGAGGACTTGGAATTGCCGCACATGGTGAAAACCCAGCTGACGGCCACCACGGAATTCAAGAACCAGCGCGCCGGCTACAATATGTCGGGCACGCCATCGAACATCCACGTGCTGCGTTCCCTGCGCGGCGCGCTGGGGCGACGCATCGCCGTCGGCGGCGGCGCCCGCAGGCAGCTGGCGCAGGCTGAAGAAGACCTGGCCGCCCTGCTGCACGAAGGGGCGCCCGACAGCGACCCGCTGGTGGTGGAGCTGCGCCGCCTGATCCACCACCTGCATACGCGCTTGCTGGCGATTCCCTTCATCGACCCGTTCGACTTGCGCTACAGCAACCGCATCAAGGTGCCCAAGCCGATGTCGCAGGCCGTCATGTTCTGCATCATGGACGTCTCCGGTTCCATGGACGAATCGCGCAAGGACACGGCCAAGCGCTTCTTCATCCTGTTGTATCTGTTCCTCAAGCGCGCCTACGACAAAATCGAGGTCGTCTTCATCCGCCACCATACAGCGGCGGCCGAAGTGGACGAGCATGAATTCTTCAATTCGCGCGAGTCGGGCGGCACCGTGGTGTCTTCCGCCCTGCACTTGCTCAATACCATCATCGACGAGCGCTATGGCGCGGGGCAATGGAACAGCTATGTGGCGCAGGCGTCCGACGGCGACAACTGGGACAACGATTCCGTGCTGTGCCGCCAGTTGCTGATCAACACCATCATGCCCAAGGTGCAGTACTACACCTATGTCGAGATCACCGACGGCCCGCAGCAAAACCTGTGGGAACAATATGCGGGCGTGCTCGACCATCATGCCCATTTCGCCATGCAAAAGATCGTCACGCCGGCCGATATCTACCCGGTCTTCCGCGAACTGTTCAAAAAACAGGTGAAATGATGAGTGCAGCCTTTGACCGCGCCAGCAACACCCCGGGCGAACCGTTCGTGCGCCTGCGCCACCCGAACGCCCTGCCCGAGCAGTCGGAATGGACGTTCGAGCTGATCGAACAAATCCACGAGGAAATCCGCCGCGTGGCGAAACAGTTCGGCCTGGATACCTATCCGAACCAGCTGGAAATCATCACGGCCGAGCAAATGATGGATGCCTACACCTCGGTCGGCATGCCCGTCTCCTACAACCACTGGTCGTTCGGCAAGCATTTTCTTTCCACCGAGAAAAGCTACAAGCGGGGCCAGATGGGCCTGGCCTACGAGATCGTCATCAACTCGAACCCGTGCATTGCCTATTTAATGGAGGAAAACAGCCTGACCATGCAGTCGCTGGTGATCGCGCATGCGGCCTATGGCCACAACTCCTTCTTCAAGGGCAACTATCTGTTCCGCGCCTGGACGGATGCCGATGCCATCATCGACTATATGGTGTTTGCCAAGAATTACATCGCCGAATGCGAGCAGCGCCATGGCGTCGATGCGGTGGAATTGCTGCTCGACTCTTGCCACGCCATCCAGAACTATGGCGTGGACCGCTACAAGCGCCCGGCGAAACTGTCGATGGTGAAGGAGTATGCGCGCCAGAAAGAGCGTGAAGCGTATGTGCAGTCGCAGATCAACCAGCTGTGGCGCACCCTGCCCCGGCGTGAAGATGACGAGGACGAAGACGACCAGCGCAAGGCCGCCCCCCGCTTTCCGCCCGAACCCGAGGAAAACCTGCTGTACTTCATCGAGAAGTACGCGCCGCTGCTGGAACCATGGCAACGCGAGATGGTGCGCATCGTGCGCAAGATTTCCCAGTATTTCTATCCGCAGCGGCAAACCCAGGTGATGAACGAGGGTTGGGCCACCTTCTGGCACTACACGATATTGAACCAGCTGTATGACGAAGGCGTGGTGGGCGACGGCTTCATGATGGAATTTCTGAAAAGCCATACCAACGTGGTCTATCAGCCGCCTATCGACAGCCCCTACTACAGCGGCATCAACCCGTATGCGCTGGGTTTTGCCATGATGAGCGACATCCGCCGCATCTGCGAGCATCCGACGGATGAAGACCGCGTCTGGTTCCCCGACATCGCCGGCAGCGACTGGCGCAAGAGCCTGGACTTTGCCATGCGCAACTTCAAGGATGAAAGCTTCATCGCCCAGTATTTGTCGCCGCGGCTGATCCGCGAATTCCATTTCTTTGCCGTGCTCGACGACGACAAGAATGAAAAACTGGCCATTTCCGCCATCCATGACGATGCCGGCTACCGCTACGTGCGCCAGCAGCTGGCCGAACAGTACAACCTGGGCAACCGCGAGCCGAATATCCAGGTCTGGTCCGTCAATACGCGCGACGACCGCGCATTGACCCTGCGCCACACGCAATTCCTGCGCCGTCCGCTGAACCAGCAAGCGGCCGAAGTGCTCAAGCACGTGGCGCGACTGTGGGGCTTCGATGTGCACCTCGATACGGTCGATCCGCAGGGCCTCGTCCTGGGCACCCTGAATTGCCGGCGCGAGAAGCGCAACCGGCGCGACGATGCGCCGGCACGGCCATAAGTGATCTTCTTGGCAATTATTTTAGCAAGAACATAAGCGCATCCTATACCACCATAGGAATTCCGTATGGCCTGGCGGCGTCGAAACGGCCGCCAGGAGCGTCTTTTTTGACCTGGGTGAAGTTCCTTTCGCACCCGATTGGTGCGCGCTCATGACTAAGTGGTCTGGTTCCGAGGCAAAATATTTCCTAAAAGAAATATTTTTCTCCAAATTTAGCTGTTTCCATATTGAATATCACGAAATATAATTCCGCCATATGGGCACATCGGAGAACTTAGCAGTGGTCGCCCAAAACGGCTGTAAAAAACCGATAAGACCGCCTTTTTTTATGTCCGAAAGCGTGCAAAGATGACATAAGCAAGTACGTTTTCAGGGCGCAAAAGCGTCAAAAATTTAACCGGTTTTAGGCGTTAAAAATCTGTGTAAAATAAAGAATTCGTATGTATAATTCGGCGACGTCCCGGATACGGCTGGAGCTTTGTGTCGTCATTTTGGGGTTCAGTTGCAAGACAAGAGATGGTATTTGGAGAAAGCAGGCATGAATTTTTCGAACGAGAAAAGTCCCAAGAACTACACAGGCATCACTATCGTTGTCCTGCTGCACGTTCTCGCGGCTTACGGGATCGTGACGGGCTTGGGCAAGCGGTTGGTCACCAAAATGATGGAACCGGTTGAAACCAAGATTATCGAGGAAGTCAAACCGCCTCCACCGAAGGATCTTCCACCGCCACCACCGCCGCCAGAAATGAAGGCGCCACCGCCGCCATTCATTCCGCCAGTCGAGGTGAACGTGCAGCAGCCGCCACCACAGCAGAACGTGATTGCCAATACGACTGCCGTGAAGCCAGCCACGAATGTATTGGCACCGCCAACGGCGCCTGCACAGCCTGCGCCAACTCCTGGACCAGCCAAATCGGTGCGTACGCCGGCCGTGGTTGACTTCAGTGTCTGCGAAAAACCGGCTTATCCAAAGTCGTCGCAGCGCAATGAGGAAACCGGTGTGGTGACACTGTCGTTCCTGATCGGTGTCGACGGCAAGGTCGCTGATTCGAAGATCGTGAAGTCCAGCGGCTTCAGAGACCTGGACAAAGCCGCAGTGCAAGGTATCAGCCGCTGTACATTTAAGCCGGCAACAGTTGACGGCAAGCCGGAACAAGGCTGGCAGCAAATGCAATACGTTTGGTCGCTGGATTAAAACCCGAGACAGTTATCCCCTGTCTCACACTATGATTTCGTTGTCATTACGTTCAGCGATCTGTTATTTTTAATTTTGGAGGAAGCATGTTTAAGAATACCCGTTTGTCCGCATTTTTTGCCGCGGTTCTGTTGTCCGTTACCGCTACTACCGCTCTGGTAGCAGCTCCGGCATTCGCTGACGCGCCAGCATCGGCTGCCGCTTCGGCTCCTGCGGCAGACGCTGCAGCAGCACCAGTTGCCGCAGATGCCGCCGCTCCAGCAGCAGACGCAGCAGCTCCAGCCGCCGATGCCGCAGCTCCAGCCAAAACCGAAGAAGTGCACAACCCGTTCGGCCTGCAAGCAGTGTGGGACGGCGGCTTCGTGCCACGCGCTACCCTGATCATCATGGTCATCATGTCGATCGGTACCTGGTACATCATCATCACCAAGCTGATCGATCAAATGAAGATCTTCAAGCAAGCCAAAGAAGCCGCTGCCAAATTCTGGAAAGCACCTTCGATCGCTGCTGGTTCGGCAACCCTGGAAGAAGGTTCGCCATTCCGCTTCATCGCTGAATCGGGCACCAAGGCAACCGCACATCATGACGGCGCCCTGCTGGAACAAATCGATCTGTCGACCTGGGTGACGATGTCGATCCAGCGCGCTTCGGACAAAGTCCAATCGCGTCTGCAAGATGGCCTGTCGTTCCTGGCAACCGTTGGTTCGACCGCACCGTTTATCGGTCTGTTCGGTACCGTTTGGGGTATTTACAACGCACTGACCGCTATCGGCATGACCGGTAACGCATCGATCGACAAAGTGGCAGGTCCAGTTGGTGAAGCACTGATCATGACCGCTTTCGGTCTGCTGGTCGCTGTTCCTGCCGTTCTGGGTTACAACTGGTTGGTGCGTCGCAACAAAACCGCAATGGAAGACATCCGCTCGTTCAGCGCCGACGTTCACTCGGTTCTGGTTTCCGGCGTCATGTCCACCAGCGAAGCTGGCCGTGCTGCCGGCGCTAAAAAGATCGGATAAGAATCATGTCGATGTCCGTCGGCTCCGACAGCGGAGATGAAGATCAAGTAATGTCCGAAATCAACACGACGCCGCTCGTCGACATCATGTTGGTTTTGCTGATCATTTTCTTGATCACCAGTCCGGTTGTTCTCAAATTGCAGACAATCAATCTGCCTGTAGAGACCAACCAAGCCCTGCAAACCAAGCCGCAAAACGTTAACATCGTTGTTAACAAGGACGGCGAGATCTACCTGGGCCAGACCAGACTGAAAGACACGAACGAATTGTTCGATTATCTTAAAGTTGAAGCAGTGAAAGTACCGCAGCCGGAAGTACACGTTCGTGGCGACCAAGAAACACGCTACGAATCGATCGGCCGGGTTATTTACACGACCCAACGTGCCGGGATCCAGAAGGTCGGCTTCATCACCGAACCACCTGACAAGGGCTGATAGCGACTGGCAGCGGCGTCCCGGCAACATGGGGACGCCACTGCCAGAAGCTGACCGGGCGGCAGTTTCGCCCGGTGCTTCGTTGGACTTCTTAAAGGAAACACTATGAGTATGAATGTCGGTTCGGGAAGCGCTCCAGGCGCGGATCCGGAACCAATGATGGAACTGAACATGACGCCCCTCATCGACGTGATGCTGGTGCTGATTATCATGTTGATCATCACGATTCCTAAGCAAAACCACTCGGTGAACTTGAACATGCCGGTCGGCACCCCGCCGCCACCGACAACCGAACCAGTGGTCGTCACGATCGATGTCGATTTTGACGGTACGATCTTGTGGGACAACCAGGTCGTACCTGATCGTAATACGCTGGAAGCCAAGCTGAGCAACGTTGCTGCACAAGCAGACCAGCCGGAAGTGCATTTGCGTCCGAACAAGCTGGTGGAATACAAAGTCGTCGCCGGTGTGATGGCGTCGGCGCAGCGTCTGGGCGTGACCAAAATCGGTCTGGTCGGCAACGAGCAATTCCAGTAAGCTGTAGCAATCAGGTTCTCTTTACATCCGAATAGGCAGGACTTCCTGCCTATTCGCTTTTTACTGAAAGACTTTCTCATGTCCAAGTTTCGTCTCGCTCATCTCGGCCTCGTCATGGCCGCTATCGGTTTTACCGCAGCAACTCCTGTAATCGGCCTGGGCTCGCTGGCATATGCCGCGGACACCGTGCGTGCCGAAGTGGGCAAGCCACTGCAAGAAGCGCAAAAACTCGCTAGCAGCGGCAAAAACAAGGAAGCACTGGCCAAGCTGCGCGAAGCTGACAGCGTCGGCGGCAAGACCGCCTTTGAAAGCTACCAGATCGAGCGCGTGCGCGCCTCGGCCGCTGCTGCCTCCGGCGATAACGGCACCGCCATCAAGGCCTTTGAAGCCGTCATCAATTCCGGCCGCCTGAGCGCCGCCGAAGCCCCCAAATTCACGCAAGCGCTGGCAGGCATGTACTACCGCGCCAAGGACTGGCCCAATACCGTCACCTGGATCAAACGCTCGCTGAAAGACCGCGACGATGCGCAGATGCGCGAACTGCTGATCCAGACCTACTACGTCAGCGGCAACTACGCCGAAGCGGCCAAGGAACTGCAAGCGCGCGGCGGCAACTCGGAAGCGAGCCTGCAAATGCTGGCCAACATCCAGTTGAAGCAAAACGACAAGGGCGGCTACGTTGCCACCCTGGAAAAACTGGCCTCGGCCTATCCGAAAACCAGCTACTGGGCTGACCTGCTGAACCGCGTCTCGGGCAAACCTGGCTTCTCGCAACGCCTGGGCCTGGACGTGCAGCGCCTGCGCCTGGCCAACGGCCTGTTCACCAAGCCGTCCGAATACATGGAAATCAGCCAACTGGCCTTGCAAGCAGGCAATCCGGGTGAAGCGTTGAGCATCATCGAGCAAGGCTACAAAAAAGGCGTGCTCGGTACCGGCGCCGATGCCCCGCGTCACCAGCGCCTGAAAGACCTGGCCCTGAAAACCCAGGCCGACCTGAAAGCCAGCGCCGCCAAGTCGGAAGCGGAGTACGTCAAGAACAAGGACGCAGACAGCTTGAGCAAGCTGGGCTTTGCTCTGGTCTACGATGGCCAGACCGACAAGGGCCTGGGCTTGATGAATGACGCCGTGAAACTGGGCACCGCCAAATATGCGGAAGAAGCCAAGCTGCATCTGGGCATCGCTTACATTCACGCCGGCAAGAAGTCCAATGCAACGACGGCACTCAGGGCCGTCAAGGGCACCGATGGCGCGGCAGACCTGGCCCGTTACTGGACCTTGATGAATAAGTAATTGACATCGAAATAGCGCTGATTATTTAGTGCCATCAAAAGCGTTGCCAGCTCACCCGCCGGCAACGCTTTTTATCATTTCAGCAGGGAAATTAGCCCCGTGCCCGCCCTGCCGGGTGTGCATCCCTGAAACAGTCCGTATAATCCCCCTTTTGGCACAGTTTTTCATCAGATTCCTATGAAGGTATTCCGCGGACTTCCCAATGCCCAGGCACGAGCGCCTTGCGCTCTGACCATCGGCAATTTTGACGGTGTCCACATCGGCCATCAAGCCTTGCTGGCGCGCGTGCGCGAGGCTGCCACCGAGCTCGGCATTGAAGCGGCCGTGATGACGTTCGAACCGCACCCGCGCGAATTCTTCGCGCAGCGCGCGGGCGACCTGTCGAAGGCGCCGCAGCGCATCGCCAACCTGCGCGACAAGCTGCAATCGCTGGACGACGCCGGCATCGACAGAGTCGTCGTCGAGCACTTCAGTGCGCAATTCGCCGCCTTGACGCCGCAGGAATTCACGGAAAAAGTCCTCGTCGACGGCTTGCACGTGAAATGGCTGATGGTCGGCGACGATTTCTGCTATGGCGCCCGGCGCGCCGGCGACGTGGCCATGTTGCAGGAAGCGGGCCGCCAGTATGGATTCCATGTAGAAACATTGCCCACCGTCATGAATGGCAGCACGCGCATCTCGTCGTCCGCCGTGCGCCTGGCCCTGGCCGCCGGTGATTTCCCGCTGGCCACTCAGTTGCTGGGCCACCCGTACGCCATTTCAGGCCACGTGATCCACGGCCGGAAACTGGGCCGCACCCTGGGTTTCCCTACCTTGAACCTGCGCGTGGCGCACCGTCCCGCCCTGTCCGGCGTCTTCATCGTGCAAGTGCACGGCCTGGCGTCGCAGCCGCTGCCCGCCGTGGCCAGCCTGGGCGTGCGCCCCACCGTCGATGACAGCGGCCGCGTCTTGCTGGAAGTGCATCTGTTTAATTTCAATCAATCCTGCTACGGCAAGCTGGTACGCGTGGAATTTTTGCAAAAGCTGCGCGACGAAGAAAAGTATGACGACTTGCCTACCCTGACGGCCGCCATCGAGCGCGACTCGAACCAGGCGCGCGCCTATTTTGAGCAGCGCAGCGGCGCCATTACCGCCACCGACCGAATTTGACGCCGGCCAACTCCGCCGCCTGGCGGCACCTGCCGCCGCAAACCCGCTGCAAAAATATACTCCATACCATTAAAGAAGACTATGTCCGATCAAAACAAGCCAGCCACGCCCAAGCAGAATAAGAAGCCTGAAAGCAAATACCCGGTCAACATGACAGAAACCCCGTTCCCGATGCGCGGCGACATGGCCAAGCGCGAGCCGCAATGGGTACAGCAATGGCAAGACAAGAAGATTTACGAGCGCGTGCGCAAGGCTGCCGCCGGCCGGCCAAAGTTCATCCTGCATGACGGCCCGCCGTACGCGAACGGCGACATCCACCTGGGCCACGCCGTCAACAAGATCCTCAAAGACATGGTCGTCAAGTCGCGCTCGCTGGCCGGCTTCGACGCGCCGTATGTACCGGGTTGGGATTGCCACGGCATGCCGATCGAGATCCAGATCGAAAAACTGCACGGCAAGAACCTGCCGACGGCCGAAGTGCTGGAAAAAGCCCGCGCCTACGCGAATGTGCAGGTCGAGCGCCAGAAGAAGGATTTCATCCGCCTGGGCGTGCTGGGCGAGTGGGACAACCCGTATTTGACCATGGCGCACGGCAATGAAGCGGACGAATTGCGCGCGCTGGGCAAGCTGCTGGAAAAAGGCTATGTGTACCGCGGCCTGAAGCCCGTCAACTGGTGCTTCGACTGCCAGTCGGCGCTGGCCGAGGCGGAAGTGGAATACGCGGAAAAGCGCGATCCCGCCATCGACGTCGGGTTCAAGTTCGCCGAACCGGAAAAACTGGCGGCTGCGTTCGGCCTGCCATCGCTGCCGACGGATAACGGTTTCATCGTCATCTGGACCACCACGCCGTGGACCATCCCGTCGAACCAGGCGCTGAACGTGCACCCGGAAGTCAAATACGCGCTGGTGAAAACCGAGCGCGATGGCCAGCCATTGCTGCTGATCCTGGCGCAAGACCTGGTCGTGGCCAGCCTGGCGCGCTTCAAGCTCGATGGCACGACGATCGCCACCTGCGATGGCGCGGCCCTGGCCGGCATCAGTTTCCGCCACCCGCTGCATGCGGCTGACGCTTTCTATGACCGCTTGTCGCCCCTGTACCTGGCCGAATACGTGACCACGGAAAGCGGCACGGGCGTGGTGCACTCGGCGCCAGCCTACGGCCTGGACGACTTCATCTCGTGCAAGGCGCACGGCATGAAGGACGACGACATCATCAAACCCGTCATGGGTGATGGCAAGTTCGCCTCCACCCTGCCCCTGTTCGGCGGCATGACCATCTGGGAAGCGTCGAAGCCGATCTGCAATGCCTTGCGCGAAGCGGGCGCGCTGTTCGAAGTCAAGATGTTCGACCACAGCTACATGCATTGCTGGCGCCATAAAACACCGATCATCTACCGCGCCACCTCGCAGTGGTTCGCCGGCATGGACGTGACGCCGAAAGACGGCGGCGCGACCTTGCGCGAGACGGCGTTGAAAGGCATTGCCAATACCGAGTTCTTCCCGGACTGGGGCCAGGCGCGCCTGCACGGCATGATCGCCAACCGTCCGGACTGGACCCTGTCGCGCCAGCGCCAGTGGGGCGTGCCGATGGCTTTCATCGTGCACAAGGAAACGGGCGACCTGCATCCGCGCACGCCGGAACTGCTGGAGCAAGTGGCCAAGCTGATCGAAAAAGACGGCATCGAGGCATGGCAGTCGCTGGACTTGAAAGACCTGATCGGCGACGAAGCGGCCATCTACGCCAAGAACAAGGACACGCTGGACGTATGGTTCGATTCCGGCGCCACGCACCAGACGGTGCTGGGCGGCCCGCAAGGCCACGGTTCGCACTCGACGCAGCTGCAATTCCCGGCCGACCTGTACCTGGAAGGCTCGGACCAGCATCGCGGCTGGTTCCATTCCTCGCTGCTCGTGTCGTCGATGCTGAACGGCCATCCACCGTATAAAGCGCTGCTGACGCACGGCTTCACGGTCGATGGCGAAGGCAAGAAGATGTCGAAGTCGCTGGGGAATACTTTGGCGCCGCAAAAGATCTCGGACACCCTGGGCGCGGACATCCTGCGCCTGTGGATCGCCTCGACCGATTACACGGGCGAGCTGTCGATCTCCGACGAAATTCTGAAACGCGTGACCGAATCGTATCGCCGCATCCGCAACACCCTGCGCTTCCTGCTGGCGAACACCTCGGACTTCAATCCGGCCACGGATGCCGTGCCGGTGGCGGAGATGTTCGAAATCGACCGCTATGCGCTGGCCAACATGGCATCGCTGCAGCAGCAGATCGAAAACAACTACGCGCGCTACGAGTTCCACCCGGTGGTCTCGAAGCTGCAAACGTACTGTTCGGAAGACCTGGGTGGCTTCTACCTGGACATCCTGAAGGACCGCCTGTACACCTCGGGCCTGACGTCGCACGCGCGCCGCTCGGCGCAAACGGCCCTGTGGCATATCACGCAAAGCCTGCTGCGCCTGATGGCCCCGGCCCTGTCGTTCACGGCCGAAGAAGCGTGGGCCGTCTTCGCCGGAAGTGAAGCGTATGCCGCCAGCGATGAAACCATCTTCACGCAAACCTGGTGGCAGTTGCCGGAAGTCTCGGACGCCGCCGACCTGCTGGAGAAATACACGGCCCTGCGCGCCGTGCGCACGGACGTGACGAAGCAGCTGGAAGACTTGCGCACCTCGGGCGCCATCGGCTCCTCGCTGCAGGCGGAACTGACGATCAAGGCCGCGCCGATGAAGTACAAGCTGCTGACGACCCTGGGCGAGGACTTGAAATTCGTCTTCATCACCTCGCAGGCTAGCGTTGTCGAAGTGCTTGAGGAAGCGGCCGAGGAAGTGGTCGTGGCCGCGTCGACGGCGCCGAAGTGCGAGCGCTGCTGGCATTACCGTAGTGACGTGGGCACGGACGCCGCGCATGCTACCCTGTGCGGCCGCTGCGTCAGCAATCTGTTTGGAAAAGGCGAATCGCGCCGTTTCGCATAGACTGTCACCTCGGGGCGCTGCCTGCGTCCCGCTTCCAACCGCCGCCTGCCACCAGGCGGCGGCTTTATCTTCCCTGGAAAAATATGGCCACTAAAAACCGTTTTTCATCGAAATCGTCCTCTTCATCGTCGCTGGTACCCTGGCTGGGTATCGCCGCCATCGTCATCCTGTTCGACCAGATCACCAAGATCACGATCCTGAAGACCTTCCGCTATGCGCAGGAGATGGTCATCACCTCGTATTTCAACCTGGTGCTCGCGTATAACAAGGGCGCTGCGTTCAGCTTCCTGTCCGACCAGGGAGGCTGGCAGCGCTATTTCTTCACCGCCATCGCCCTGGCGGCGGCCATCTACATCATTTATCTGCTGAAAAAGCACGCCGGCCAGCGCATGTTCTGCTGGGCCCTGGCGCTGATCCTCGGCGGCGCGCTGGGCAACGCCATCGACCGCCTGATGTACGGCCACGTGGTCGATTTCCTCGACTTCCACTGGAAAAGCTGGGGCCATTTCCCCGCCTTCAATATCGCCGACAGCGCCATCTGCATCGGCGCGGCCCTGTTCATCATCGATGAACTGCGCCGGGTAAACAAATAAACCAGCAGGAGAACGGCATGGAATTGTCCGGCAAAAAAATCGTCCTGGGGCTTTCGGGCGGCGTCGCCTGCTACAAGGCGGCGGAACTGTGCCGCAGCTTGACCCGCGCAGGCGCCTCGGTGCAGGTGGTGATGACGGATGCAGCCAGCCACTTCATCACGGCCGTCACGATGCAGGCCCTGTCCGGCCACCCCGTGCACACCAGCCAATGGGATGCGCGCATAGACAACAACATGGCGCATATCGATTTGACGCGCCATGCGGACGCCATCCTGATCGCGCCGTGTTCGGCCGACTTCATGCGCAAACTGGCGCACGGCGTGTGCGACGACCTGCTGTCGACCCTGTGCCTGGCCCGCCCGGCCCACCTGCCTTTGCTGGTGGCGCCGGCCATGAACGTGGAAATGTGGCAGAACCCCGCCACGCAGCGTAATGTGCAGCAGCTGCGCGACGACGGCATCAAACTGTTTGGCCCGGCCGCCGGCGAACAGGCGTGCGGCGAAGTGGGCCTGGGCCGCATGCTGGAACCGGAACAGCTGCTGACGGAGCTGATCGCCGCCTTCCAGCCGAAAGTCCTGGCGGGCAAGCGCGTGCTGGTCACGGCCGGCCCGACTTTTGAAGCCATCGACCCCGTGCGCGGCATCACCAATCTGTCCTCGGGCAAGATGGGTTATGCGGTGGCGCGCGCGGCGCGCGAAGCGGGCGCCGAGGTGCTGCTCATTTCCGGCCCGACGGCCCTGGACGCACCCTTCGGCGTGCGCCGCATCGATGTGCAAAGCGCACAGCAGATGCATGATGCAGTACTGGCCCACGTCGACGGCCAGCATGTCTTCGTCGCCGTGGCCGCCGTGGCCGACTGGCGCGTCGCCAACGCCAGCGAACAGAAGATGAAAAAGCAGGCCGACGGCTCCGTGCCCGAACTGCAGTTCGCGCAAAACCCCGACATCCTGGCCACCGTGGCGGCGCGCACCAACCTGGCCGGCTATCCGTATTGCGTCGGCTTTGCCGCCGAGTCGGAAAACCTGGTGGAATTCGGCTCGACCAAGCGTGAAAAGAAGGGCATCCCTCTGCTGGTCGGCAATATCGGCCAGAACACGTTTGGCCAGGACGACAACACCATCATTCTGTTCGACGAAGAAGGCCATACCGTGCTGCCGCGCGCCTCGAAACTGAACCTGGCGCGCCAGCTGATTTCGGAAATTTCGAAGCGGCTGGCCAAGAATTCGCTCCTCAAGTAACCCTTTATACGACTTAGCTTAGTTAGATTAATGAAAAATATCGACATCAAGATCCTCGACGCCCGCATGCAAGAACTGCTGCCGGCCTACGCCACCCCAGGCAGCGCCGGCCTGGACCTGCGCGCCTGCATAGCCTCGTCCATCACCATCGAAGCTGGCCAGACGGTACTCATTCCCACCGGCCTGGCCATCCACATCGGCGACCCGTCGTATGCGGCCATGATCCTGCCGCGCAGCGGCATGGGCCACAAAAACGGCATCGTCCTGGGGAATCTGGTAGGCTTGATCGACTCCGATTATCAGGGCCAGCTGATGGTATCAACCTGGAACCGGGGCCAGAGCGCATTCACGCTTAACCCCATGGAACGCCTGGCGCAACTGATTATCGTGCCGGTGCTGCAAGTGGGCTTTAACGTCGTCGAGGAATTCGGCGACAGCGAACGCGGTGTTGGCGGTTTCGGCAGCACCGGCAAACATTAAGGATTGTCTTATGCCAGGTTTCCGCCATCTGATCCCAGCCCCAACCTCGCTGCGCCGATTGGCCACTCCACTCCTGCTGGCCGGCGCGGCCATTCTGGCCGGCTGCACCACGCCGACGACGAATGTCAGCGGCCCGTTTAACGTGGTGCCAGCGCCCGACGCCCCGGCCCCGACGGCGCAGCAGAAGGCGGCGCAGGAAGAGCTGGTGAAGATGGTGGCGCTGCAGGATCGCCTGTCGAAAGTCTCGGCGCCCCTGCTGATCAACAATGCGGACCTGTGCAAGACGTATGCGCGCAACCTGCTGGGCTTCACGGCGCAGAATAAGTATTCCTACCCTGGCATCTATGCCGACGCGGCGCAGGCGGCGCTCGGCTACGGCGAACAGATGCAGGTCTCCGGCGTCTTGCCGGGCAGCGGTGCCGCGCGCGCCGGCTTGCGCAAGGGCGACGGCTTGCTGGCTGCCGAAGGCAAGCCGCTGCCGGCCGGTCCCAAGGCCGAAGGCCCGTTTGGCGCCATCGTCGGCCCGCTGGCCTCGAAAAGCGCGAGCCTGAACATGACCATCGCCCGCGACGGCCAGCAACAGGACCTCAAAATTCCCGTCACGCGCGCCTGCGCCTTTCGCGTCGCCCTGGGCAATGCGGACAATATCAACGCATACTCGGACGGCGCGCGCATCATGCTTACGCGCGGCATGGTCAATGCGGCGCAAAACGACGAAGGCATCGCCTTCGTCATCGCCCGCGAAATGGCGCACAATATCCTCGACCACGCGCGCAGCCAGCGCACGGCAGGTACGGCCGGCAGCATCATCGACAGCCTGGGCGCCGTGCAGCCCGACGTGTCGATGCTGACGGGCGCCGCCGGCATCAAGGCCATGCCGCAGGAACTCGACGTGCAAGCCGACACCCTGGCCATCTACCTGCTGGCGCGCGCCGGCTACAACGTCGACAACGCCGCCCGCTTCTGGCAACGCCTGGCCACGCAAGTACCGGCCACGGTGGCCAACGGCTACACGGCCCTGCATCCAGGCACCAACTCGCGCATGGCGGCCATCAACCGCGCCGTCACCGACGTGCGCGCCAAGCAGGCGGCAAAAAAACCGCTGAAGCCTTAAATGCCAAAGGCGCCTGATGCAGCAGGTTTGCTCAGGCGCCGGGGAAATTCGGAAAGTATGTGCCCATGATCCAGGTCAGGGCACCGCAGAACACCACGGCTAAAAACAGGACAATGAGCAGCTTGCCGAACTTGGGAATACCCTCTTCTTGCGTCTTGACTTCATTTGACATGAAAATTCTCCGCAGGGTGGTGGAGCAGGTAGTATATCCACAATCTTGAATACTTTTCCATACTTTGCCGCAAACATGCGGCATGTAACTCTCGCGGCCCATGGACAGCATCGATCTTGAAGTTCTGAAAACCAGCGCCGCCTGGCTTGCCGCCGGCCACCGCTGCGAACTGGTCACCGTCATCAAGACCTGGGGCTCCAGCCCCCGTCCCGTGGGCGCCACCCTGGCCATCTGCGACGATGGCACGGTGGTCGGTTCCGTCTCCGGCGGCTGCATCGAGGATGATTTGATCGACACCGTGCGCGTGCATGGCATCGTGCGCACGCAGCCGGACATCGTCAGCTACGGCATCAGCGCCGACGAGGCGCACCGCTTCGGCCTGCCGTGCGGCGGCACCATCGAACTGGCCATCGAACCGCTGCATGCGGGCAGCCGCGTGGCCGAACTGCTGGCGCGCCTGGAAGCCCATGAACTGGTAGAACGCCGGCTCGACTTGCGCAGCGGCGCCGTCACCCTGCAGCGCGCCGCGCCGGGCGCCGTGCTGGCCCTGGACGACGGAACGCTCACCACGCAGCACGGCCCGCGCTGGCGCTTGCTGATCATCGGCGCCAGCCAGCTGTCGCGCTTCGTGGCGCAAATCGCCACGGCCATGGATTACCACGTCATCGTCTGCGACCCGCGCGAAGAATACCGGGGCGGCTGGAACGTGCCGGGCGTGCCCCTGCTGCACGCCATGCCCGACGACCTCGTGCTGGAATTGAAACTCGACAGCCGCAGCGCCGTCGTCGCTCTCACGCACGATCCCAAGCTCGATGACCTGGCCCTGATGGAAGCATTGAAGTCGCCGGCCTTTTACGTGGGCGCCATCGGTTCGCGCGCCAACAATGCCAAGCGCCGCGAGCGGCTGCTGCAGTTCGACGTCAGCGCGGAACAGCTGGCGCGCCTGCACGGCCCCATCGGCCTGTACATCGGCAGCAAGACGCCGGCCGAAATCGCCATTTCCATCCTGGCCGAACTGACGGCCGTGAAAAACGGCGTGCCCGACGCGCTGCAGATCCAGCACGCGGCGGCCCTGAGTCCGCCCGGCACCGACATCTGCGCGCGTTAGATACAAAATCAAGAAACGCGGTGCGCCCGCACCGCCTCCCTGATACCGTCCCTGACTTTGGCCAACCATGACCCTGCTGCACTGGACCCTCCCCCTGCCCGCCGGCTACCGCCGCGACGATGTCATCGCCTTCCACAGCCGCGATGCGGAAGCCGTGGCCGAACAAGTCACGCCGACAGGCCTGCGCAAGGGCATCCTGCTGCAAGGCGTGCCTGTCGTGCTGGATGTGGCGTTCACGGACGATGCGGCCGTCTGCCGCGCCGAGATCGACGACAATGACAATACCGTCGCCGACCTTCAAACGCCCCTGCACGGCGCCCTCCTGAACATCCTCGGCCTGCGCATCGATCCGCAGCCATTCGCCCAGCTGGCCGCCGCAGACCCGCTGCTGGCGCCTTTGGTCCGCGTCAATCCGGGCTTGCGCATAGTGCAATCGGCCGGCCCCTTCGAGGCGCTGACCTGGGCCATCATCGGCCAGCAGATCAACCTGTCGTTCGCCATTTCTCTGCGCCGCACCTTTATCTTACAGGCGGGGCGCCGACACGGCAGCGGTTTGTGGTGCTACCCGGAAGCGCGCGACGTGGCCAGGCTGTCGGTGGAAGAACTGACCAGCCGCAAATTCTCGCGCGCCAAGGCGGAAACCGTGCTGCGCCTGGCGCTCCTCGTCAACGACGGAGAATTGTCGCTGGAGCTGCCTCCCTCCGGCGATGTGGCGGCCATTTCGCAAGCGCTGCTGGCCGTGAAGGGCATCGGCCCGTGGACCGTCAACTACGCGCTGCTGCGCGGCTACGGCTATGCCGACTGCTCGCTGCACGGCGACGTGGCCATCCGCGCCGCCCTGCAAAAGCTGCTCGGCGAAGACGTTAAACCGGGCATGGCGCGCACGGAGCAATGGCTGCGCCAGTATGCGCCGCACCGCACCATGGCGGCAGCCCACCTGTGGGCCAGCCTGCACGCGCTGGCAAAAAATAATTCACCAGAGCGGGAATAAACGGCGGACGGCATGCGTCTATCCCTTGCAAGCCCTCAAAACCTCAAGGAGACCATCATGCGCTTTACCGCTATCGCTACCCTCGCCACCCTGTTATCCGCCTCGCTGGCCTTCGCCGCCGACGTCATGCCCGCCAACGGCATGCTGGTCAGCGCCAGCGGCATGACCGTGTATGTGTTCGACAAGGATGTCGCCGACAGCGGCAAGAGCGCCTGCAGCGGCGGCTGCCTGGTGGCCTGGCCCGCCGTCATCGCCACCGAAGCGGCACCCGCCGCCCCGTATGGCAGTATCAAGCGCGATGACAATGGCGCCATGCAGCTGACCTACAAGGGCAAGCCCCTGTACCTGTACAAGGAAGACAAGAAGCCGGGCGACGTGGCCGGCGACAATTTCAAGAACGTGTGGCACGTCGTCAAGCCGTAAGCAGCCCGTCCCGCCGCCACGATGACCACGCCAGAGGACAGCCACCAGCTGCAAGCCTGCCTGCCCGGCCTGCGCCGCTATGCGCGCGCGCTGGTGGGCGACGTGCATGCGGACGACCTGGTGCAGGACACCGTGGAGCGGGCGTGGCGCAAGTTCGACCAGTGGCAGCGCGGCGGCGAGATGCGGCCCTGGCTGTTTTCCATCATGCACAACCTGCACGTGGATCAGCTGCGCCGCCCCGGCCTGGCACTGCAGGAGCTGGACGACGACACCGTGCTGCCCGCCCCGGAACGCGCACCGGGGCAAGCCATCGCCATCGGTGAAATGGATGCGGCGCTGGCCCGCCTGCCGCTGGGGCAGCGCGCAGTGATCCTGCTCGTCGCGCTCGAACAGATGCCGTACGAGCAGGTGGCGGCCGCCCTGGACATCCCCGTCGGCACCGTCATGTCGCGCCTGTCGCGCGGACGCGACAAATTACGTACCCTGCTCGATGGCCGCCCTGCCGGCAGCCAGGGCAGCGGCCCACCCACCCTGAAAGTCGTGAAATGACAATGCAAGCCATCAGCGAAGCGCAATTGCATGCCCTGGCCGACGATGTCTTGCCGGAAGAGCAGCGCGCGACCATCGATGCCTACCTGCGCGCGCATCCGGATGATGCCGCCCGGGTGGACGCGTGGCGCGAACAGAACCGGCAATTGCGCGTCCTGTTCGATCCCGTGCTGGACGAAGCCGTGCCGCCGGCCCTGCTGCAGATGGCATCGCCACCGGCGGCGAACGGCGCCTGGCAGCGCCACGTCATGCAGGCAGCAGCGGCCATCGTGCTGGTCATCGCGGGCGGCGCGGGCGGCTGGCTGCTGCGTGGCGGCGACAGCGTGAGCGCCAGCGCCAGCCCGCCCTCCCTGGCGCGCAGCGCCGCCATCGCCCACGCCGTCTATACGCCCGAAGTGCGCCACCCCGTCGAGGTGGGCGCGGCACAGGAAGCCCATCTGGTGCAATGGCTGTCGAAACGCCTGGGCACGAAACTGCAGCCGCCCGCGCTGTCGCCGCTCGGCTACCAGCTGATCGGCGGGCGCCTGCTGCCCGGCGATGGCGATGGCCCCGTGGCGCAATTCATGTATGAAGATGGCAAAGGCCAGCGCCTGACCCTGTACGTGGCCAAGGAGCGGGCCGGCAGGCAGGAAACGGCTTTCCGCTACACGCAGGAAAAGGACTTGAGCGTGTTTTACTGGATCGACGGCCAGCTCGGTTATGCCCTGTCGGCGAGCCTGCCCAAACAGGCGCTGGGCAAGATCGCCGACGCCGTGTACGCGCAGCTGGAGCAGGCGCGCTAAAGCAGGTCGACGTGGGGCACCCGACGGCCGCCACCGGCCCCACTCCCTGCAGCGCAGGGCGGCTGGTGCTACCATCCCATACTGATGCGCTCATCCGTATGGCGGATGGCCGTCGCGCTTCCCCGCACCATCCCCACTCCGAGGAATAAACATGACGACCCTGACCATCAATGGCAAGCAGCACGACCTTGCCCTGCCTGAAGATACGCCCCTGCTGTGGGCCTTGCGCGACGAACTGGGCATGACCGGCACCAAATTCGGCTGCGGCATGGCCTTGTGCGGCGCCTGCACCGTACACCTAGATGGCGAGGCCATCCGCTCCTGCGTGACGCCCGTATCGGCCGCCGCCGGCAAGAAGATCACCACCATCGAAGCGGTGGGCGAAGACAAGGTGGGCTTTGCGCTACAGCAAGCCTGGCAGGAACACGGCGTACCCCAATGCGGCTATTGCCAGGCTGGCCAGATCATGTCGGCCACGGCCCTGCTGCACAAGACGCCGGCGCCGAACGACCGGCAGATCCGCGAAGCGATGAGCGGCAATATCTGCCGCTGCGGCACCTACACGCGCATCCACGCAGCCATCAAGCAGGCCGCCACCAGCATCAACGCGAAAGGAGCTGCCAAATGAGCATCCTTGAAAACATCCCCGCCCCCGCCTCGCCTGCGCGGCGCAACTGGCTCAAGGCCGCCGGCGCGCTGGCCGGTTTGAGCCTGGTGGCCGGCCCTTCCGGCCTGGTGATGGCGGCCGACGCCGTCAAGTACGGCGGCGACAGTATGGCCGGCGGCGTGGTCGACGACAGCCTGGTCTTCCTGTCGATCGCCGCCGACGGCATCGTCACCATCGTGGCGCACCGTTCCGAAATGGGCCAGGGCATCCGCACCAGCCTGCCCATGGTGGCGGCCGACGAACTGGGCGCCGACTGGGCGCAGGTGCGCGTGCAGCAGGCGCCCGCCGACGAGGCGCGCTACGGCAGCCAGGATACGGACGGTTCGCGCAGCATGCGCCACTCGTTCCGCGCCATGCGCCACGTGGGCGCCACGGCACGCCTGATGCTGGAAACGGCGGCCGCCGTGCGCTGGGACGTGCCCGTGACGGAAGTGAAAGCCGCCAACCACGCCGTCGTGCACACGTCCAGCGGGCGCTCCCTGTCGTTCGGTGCCCTGGCCGGGGAAGCGGCCAAACTGCCGGTGCCGCCACGCGCGCGCATCAGCCTGAAAACGGCCGGAGAGCTACGCTACATCGGGCAAACCAGCACGCGCGGCATCGACCTGCATGACATCGTCACGGGCAACACCCACTTCGGCATCGACACGCGCCTCGATGGCATGGCGTATGCCGTCATCGCCCGTCCGCCCGTATTTGGCGGCAAGCTGAAAAGCGTGGACAAGACGGCGGCCCTGAAAGTGCCTGGCGTGCTGCGCATCGTCGAGCTGGCAGGCAGTCCGCCACCGGCCATGTTCAATCCGTTGGGCGGCGTGGCCATCATCGCCAGCAACACCTGGGCCGCCATCAAGGGCCGCGAAGCGCTGGTGCTGGAATGGGAAGATGGCCCGAACGGCGGCTACGATTCAAAGGCTTTCCGCCAGACGCTGGAAGCGGCCGTGCGCCAGCCGGCAAACCCGGCGCGCGACCAGGGCAAGACGGTGGCCACCCTGGCCGCCGCTCCCGCCGCGCGGAAATTGAGTGCCGAATACTATCTGCCCCACCTGGCCCACGCCACCATGGAACCGCCCGCCGCCACCGTGCGCATCGCTGACGGCAAGGCCGAAGTGTGGGCCTGCGTGCAGGCGCCGCAAGCGACGCGCAGCAACGTGGCCAAGGCCCTGGGTCTGGCGTATGACGACGTGACCGTGCACGTGACCCTGCTCGGTGGCGGCTTCGGGCGCAAATCGAAACCCGATTTCGCCGTCGAGGCGGCGCTGCTGTCGCAAGCCATGGATGGCGCGCCCGTCAAGCTGACGTGGACGCGCGACGACGACCTGCAGCACGACTACCTGCACACGGTGTCCGTCGAACGGCTGGAAGCGTCGCTCGATGCGAAAGGCATGCCGACGGCCTGGCTGCACCGCACGGCTGCGCCAACCATCACCTCGACCTTTGCCGCCGGCGCGAACAAGCAGGCGCCATTCGAGCTGGGCATGTCGGCCATCAACGTGCCGTATGCGATTGCGAACATCCGCGTCGAAGTACCCGAGGTGCCGGCCCACACGCGCATCGGCTGGTTCCGTTCCGTGTCGAATATCCCGCACGCGTTTGCCATCCAGTCATTTACGGCCGAACTGGCGCATGCGGCGAAGAAGGACCATCGCGACTACCTGCTGGCACTTCTGGGTCCTGCGCGCAAGATCAATCCGGCCGATTTGTCCGATGGCTGGAACTATGGCGAAGACCCGGCGAAATACCCGGTCGACATAGGCCGCATGCGCCACGTGATCGAGCTGGCGACAGCCAAGGCTGGCTGGGGCCGCAAGCTGCCCAAGGGACGGGGACTGGGCCTGGCCGTGTCCTACAGCTTTGTCACCTATGTGGCGGCCGTGATCGAAGTGGAGATCAACGCGGCCGGCGAAGTCATCGTGCCCAGGGTCGATATCGCCATGGATTGCGGACCGCAGATCAACCCGGACCGCGTGCGCTCGCAGATCGAGGGCGCCTGCATCATGGGCCTGTCGCTGGCCATGAGCGGCGAGATCAGTTTCAAGAATGGCCGGGTCGAGCAAAGCAATTTCCACGACTACGCCGTGCTGCGCGCAGCCGACGCGCCACGCGTGATCCACACGCACCTGGTGCCGGGCACCCTGGACATGGAGCTCGGTGGCGTGGGCGAGCCGGCCACGCCGCCCATCGCGCCGGCCCTGTGCAACGCCATCTTCGCCGCCACGGGCAAGCGCATCCGCGCCCTGCCCGTCGGCATGCAACTGGCGAAGAAAGGCTAGGAGCGCCGCGCGGCAGGCAATTGCAGCAGCAACGCTGCGGCGGCGACAAAGGCGGCGCCAGCCGCCAGCAGCCACATGGGCCAGTTGAGCAGGAGCAGCAAGCCGCCTGCGGCGGCGCCGATGGCGCTGCCCAGGTACAACGCCGATTCGTTGAGGGCGATGGCCAGGTTGCCATCGCCCTGCCGCGCGCGCACGGCCAGCAATTGCTGGTTTTGCGGCACTTGCAACGCCCAGCCAGCCGCGCCCCACAGCGCGATCGGCGCCAGCATCAGCCACGCCGACCAGCCGGCCGCCAGCGGCAGCGCACACAAGGCCAGCGCCAGCAACAACAAGATGAAACAGGTCAGTTTCGGCGCCGCCACCTTGTCCGCCCATGGCCCGACCAGCACGCTGCCAACGATCCCCCCCACGCCCCACGCCCACAGGAAGGGCGTGGCGGAAATCGCTGCGCCCTGCGCGGACCATGCCAGCAGCGGCGCGATGAAGGTGTACATGCCCAGGCTGGCGATGGCCGCCAGCAGCGACACGAGCAGGATGGCCAGCACCTGCCCATCGGCCAGCAAGGCTAGCTTGCGGCGCAGCGACGTGGCCGGTGCGGCCGATGCAGGCAGCGCGGGCAGCTTCCACAGCAAGCCCGCCAGCGCCAGCGCACCGAGGATGGCGACCAGCCACAGGGCCGCCGTCCAGCCCAGCTGCTGCGCCAGCAACAGGCTCAATGGCACGCCCAGCACCGTGCCGCCAGCCATGCCGCCCATGATCACGCCGATGGCCTTGCCCCGTTGCTGCGGCGGCGACACGCCGGCCGCCGCCGCGATGCCCAGCGCCAGGTAGACACCGGCACCGATACCGGCAATGGCCCGCCATGCCAGCAAGCTGCTGAAACCGGGCGCCAGCGCGCTGGCCCCGTTCGCCAGCACGAACACGGCCAGGGCGATCAAGAGGCCGGCGCGCTGCGCACGCGCCGGCAGCAGGGCCACGGCCAGGGGCGAGCCGAGGCCATAGGCCAGCGTAAACGCCGTCACCAGCTGCGCGGCCATCGCCAGGGAAATGGAAAACGCACCGGCGATCATCGGCATCAAGCCCGCCGTCACATACGACGCCATGCCCAGCGCGAACGCGCCCACGGCGATCAGGTAGACGGTGGCCGGCAGCGCGGTAGTGGCAGGCGCGAGGCCGCTGGAGGAAGAATAGTCAGACATGGGCAAGCTTTCGGGAAGAAAGCAGGCATTCTGGAATACAATATAAACAATTACAATTTAACTGTTTATGCTATTACTGATAGCAACAGGCTCACAGGAAAGGCAGCACCATGCGCACTTTGGCCCGCACCCGCCACGAACTGGCCGCCTACCTGCAGGCGCGGCGCGCGCGGCTGTCACCCGAAGACGTGGGCTTGCCCGGCTGCGGGCGGCGCAGGACGCCGGGCTTGCGCCGCGAAGAAGTGGCGGCGCTGGCCGGCGTGGGGCTGACCTGGTACACCTGGCTGGAGCAGGGGCGCGACATCGGCGTCTCGAGCACCTTTCTCGACAAGCTGGCGCAGGTGCTGAAACTGGACGCGGGCGAGCGCCGCCACCTGTTCCTGCTGGCGCATGCGCGTCCGCCGGCCGAAGAAGGCAAGACGTATTGCGTGGTGCCGCCGCCGGTGCGCCGCTTGATGCACGAACTGGCGCATCCGGCGTATGTGCTCAACCTGCGCTGGGATGTGCTGGCGTTCAATGCGGGCGCGGATACCCTGTTTGGTTTCGGCGCGCATGCTGCCGCGCGCCGCAATCTGCTGTGGCTGCTATTTACCGACCCGCTGCTGCACCAGCGCTTCACGGCCTGGGAAGAGCAGGCGCCGCTGATGCTGTCGAGCTTTCGCCGCGACTACGCGCGCGCCACGCAGGAAGCCGATATCCACGCACTGGTGGTGGAACTGGAAAAAGTGTCGCCTGAATTCAAGCAGTGGTGGCACCGCCACGACGTGCATGCACCGTGTGTAGGCGTGCGCCGCCTGACAATCGACGGCGAGCAGCTCGCCTATGAGCACACCTCGCTGACCATCGATGCGGACCGCCATTTGCGGCTGGTGGTGTATGCGCGCCAGCAGCCGCAGTGAACGGCAGCGCACAACGAAAAAACCGCTGACCCTCTTGCGAGGAACCAGCGGCTTCGAAATGGTTGCGGGGACAGGATTTGAACCTGTGACCTTCGGGTTATGAGCCCGACGAGCTGCCAGACTGCTCCACCCCGCAGACGAATTATATACCAGATTGTTGCGGGGCGTAAAGGGCATGATTTGACAATCTCATCCCTGCCCCGTCTGCCGGAGTTTTCCGCTGGCCAGCAATGGAAAAAGCCGCTGATCTTTTGCAAGAGTCAGCGGCTTTCAGGCATTGGTTGCGGGGACAGGATTTGAACCTGTGACCTTCGGGTTATGAGCCCGACGAGCTGCCAGACTGCTCCACCCCGCACTCGAATTATAAGGGCAAACGGGAGGCTTAGGCAATAGCTATCTCAACTTCGACTGCAATAGATCCATTTAATTAAAAAAGGTCGGCCAATTGCCGCTTGGCATTCTGTCCACCCGTCACGCCACGCCGCGCGCAATCGGTGTACAGTAAGCGTTACACTAGACACCCATTTTCCTAAGCCCGCCCATGAAATTCTGCTCCGAATGCGCCTATCCTGTCAGCCTGTCCGTCCCGGAAGGCGACAACCGTCCGCGCTATGTCTGCGCCAACTGCGACGCCATCCATTACCAGAACCCGAAAATGGTGGTCGGCTCCATCCCCGTCTGGGAAAAGGATGGCCAGTTGCAGGTGTTGCTGTGCAAGCGCGCCATCGAGCCGCGCCTGGGCTATTGGACCCTGCCTGCCGGCTTCATGGAAAACGATGAAACGACCTCCGACGCGGCCGAGCGTGAAACGGTGGAGGAAGCGGGCGCCAATATCGAGCTGGGTCCCCTGTTTTCGCTGCTGAACGTACAACGCGTGCACCAGGTGCACCTGTTTTACCTGGCGCGTTTGCGCGACCTCGATTTCGCGCCGGGCATCGAAAGCCTGGAGGTGCAGCTGTTTACGGAAGCGCAGATTCCCTGGGATGACCTGGCCTTCCCCACCATCCGCGCCACCCTGGAACTGTTCTTTGCCGACCGCGTGAAAATCCGCGAAGGCGGCAGCTATGGTTTCCATACGGGCGACATCACGCGCCCGATGGCGCGCCCGGATTCCGAGTAAGCCCATCCACCCCGTTACCATTGCGATGGCATGATTCCCTGGCTCGACACCCACACGCCCTTTCCCGACGTCTCGCGCGCCCTGACGGACGAAGCGCCCGGCCTGCTGGCAGCCGGCGCCGACCTGTCGCCCGCACGCCTGCTCGACGCCTACAAGCACGGCATCTTCCCCTGGTTTTCCGAAGGCCAGCCTATCCTGTGGTGGAGCACCGATCCGCGCATGGTGCTGATGACGGAGGATTTCAAGGTGTCCGACAGCCTGACCAAGGCGCTGCGCAAGGTCGAGCGCAGCGCCACCACGGACGGGCGCTGGCAGCTGCGCTTCGACAGCGATTTCGAAGGGGTGATGCGCGCCTGCGCCGCACCGCGCAAGGATGGCCCGGGCACGTGGATTTCAGACGAGATCATCGCCGGCTACACGGGCTTGCACAAGCTGGGCTACGCACACTCGTCGGAACTGTGGCTGGACGGGGAACTGGTGGGCGGCGCGTATGGCGTGTCGATCGGGCGCATGTTCTATGGCGAATCGATGTTCGCCCGCGTCACGGATGGTTCGAAGATCGCACTGGCGCAGCTGGTGCGCTTTTTAAAGGCGCACGGCGTGGCCATGATTGACTGCCAGCAAGAAACAAAACACCTGGCTTCGCTGGGCGCGGCGCCCATTTCACGCGCGCGCTTCCTGGCCCACGTGCGCATCGCCATTGAAGCAGCGAAAATCACCGATTGGCATGCTGCGTCGCCCGCGTAAAAAAGCTATGATAGCTTCACGCAGACATCCATTGCCGCGGCCAGACCAGACAGGATCAGCATGACGCACCTGAACGAACTACCGTTTGCCACCCTGCAGTTCTACACGACGGCACCCTATCCGTGCAGCTACTTGGATGACCGCCAGGCCCGCTCACAGGTAGCCACGCCTTCGCACCTGATCAACAGCGACGTGTATTCGGAACTGGTACGCAACGGCTTTCGCCGCAGCGGCATTTTCACCTACCGCCCATATTGCGATGGCTGTCAGGCCTGTATTCCCGTGCGCGTGGTGACGGGCGAGTTCACGCCGAACCGCAACCAGCGCCGCGCCTGGAGCCGGCACGCCGACCTGCAAGCGGGTGTGGCCACCCTGTCCTTTCTTGACGAGCATTACGAGCTGTATCTGCGCTACCAGAGCACGCGCCACGCAGGCGGCGGCATGGACCAGGACAGCCGCGACCAGTACGCGCAATTCCTGCTGCAAAGCCGGGTCAACACGCGCCTGGTGGAGTTTCGCGAGCCGGATGGCACCCTGCGCATGGTCAGCATCATCGACGTACTGGCCGATGGCCTGTCGTCCGTCTACACCTTCTTCGAACCGGACGTGCCGGGCGCCTCGTACGGCACCTACAACGTGCTGTGGCAAATCGCCCAGGCGCGCGAACTGGGCCTGCCGTATATCTACCTGGGCTACTGGATCGCGCAAAGCCCGAAGATGGCCTATAAAATCAACTTCAAGCCGCTGGAAGCGCGCATCAAGGGGCAGTGGGTCACCATGTAATGCTGGGGTCAGACCCCCACTAGCGTTAGCGCCAAGCTCTGAGCTAACAATCGCGAGGGTCTGACCCCTGCACTTCAGCTTACTTGCTCTTGTCCGGAAACGCCGGACGCTTGGGCTGTACGGGCGGATTCTTTGCCAGTTCGGCCTGGATCACCTCAATCGCCTTTTCCAACTGCGGATCGCGGCCGGCGATGACGTCTGCCGGCGTTTGCTCGACTTCGATATCGGGCGGCACGCCTTCGTTTTCCACGCCCCAGCCATTCTCGCGCGTCCAGAACGCCAGGTTCGGCGCCGTGATGAAGCCGCCATCCATCAGCACCGGGAAGCCCAGCACGCCCACCAGGCCGCCCCAGGTGGCCTTGCCGATCAGCGGACCCATGTTATTTTTGCGGAACATCCACGGCAGCAGGTCGCCGCCCGAACCGGCCGTCTCGTCGATCAGCATGGCGCGCGGTCCCTGGATCGAGGCGGACGGCGTCTTCATGTCGGCGCCATAGCGCATGGTCCACCAGGCGATTTCCTTCTTCTGCAGGATCTCGATGTAGTAATCGGCTACGCTGCCGCCGCCATTGAACCGTTCGTCGACGATGATCGCCTGCTTGTCCGCCTGCGGGAAGAAGTAGCGCTTGAAGTAGGTGTGGCCCAGCCCCGCCGTATTCGGCACGTATACGTATGCCACCTTGCCGCCCGTCGCCGCATTGACCTTGCGCATATTGCCTTCGATCCAGTCGCGGTTGCGCAAGGCATCCTCGGTGGGCACGGGCACCACGGTGATGGTACGCGCGCCCTTGCCGTCGGCCGATGGCCCCACAGTGAGGTCGATGGCCCTGCCGGCCGTATTCTCGAAGGCACTGTACAAGTTGGTGGGAGGCGCCAGCGGGCGGCTGTCGACGGCCAGCAGGTATTCGCCCGCCTTGACGTTCAGGCCCGGCTCCGTCAGCGGCGCGCGCAAGGCCGGATTCCAGTTCAAGCCGCCATACACTTTTTTGAAGCGGTAGTGGCCGTTGCTCACTTCATAATCGGCGCCCAGCAAGCCCCCCGGCACCTTCTTCGCCTCGATAAAATCGTCGCCGCCACCACCGCGATGGTGACCCACGGCCAGTTCGCTGCACATCCACTGAATCAACCGGTTCAGGTCGGCGCGGCTGGACAGCTCGGGCAGGAAGACGGCGTACTTGTCGCGCATGGCCTTCCAGTCCACGCCATGCATGCCCGGATCATAGAAATAATCGCGGTTGATGCGCCAGACTTCATTGAAAATCTGCGTCCACTCGGCACGCGGATCGGCTTTCACTTCGATGGCGTCGACCTTGATCTTGCCTTCGCCGGGTGCCAGCAGCTTGCCCGTGGCGCTACCCATGGCCCAGTTGTCCTTCTGGCGGTACAGCAGCTTCTTGCCGTCGGCCGACACTTCGAAATCATCGGCCTCCGCCACCACGGTTTCCGCCTTGCGCTCCTTCAGGTCGAAGCGCTGCACGGCCTTCTTGCCGTCGCTTTCGCGCAGCAAAAATATCTGCCCCGCGGCGCCGGCGGTCAGGCTGGAGAACTGCGCGGCCGGCAACGGCAGGTCAACGATGCGCGTGGCGATGCCGTCGAAATCGATGCTGATCGGCGCCACCGGCGCCACGGTCACTTTCGGGTCGTCGCGGCCCGTCTTCGGATCGACCTTTGGCTCATTTTTCGCTTCCGGCTCCGCCTTGTCCATGTCTTTTTTGGCGTCCGCGCTGGCAGCCTTTTCCTCGTCGCTTTCCTTGATCAGCGGCGACGGCAAGTCGCGCCGCAGCACGGCCATCCACACGGTGCGCGTCACCAGGTTGTCTTCATTCTGCTGCGAGAACCAGTTATTGCTGGGGCCTGCATTCGTCGAAGCGAAGAAATACAGGTATTTGCCGCTCTTGTCGAACACGGGCTGGGCCACGTCGGACAGGCCATCGGTCACCGGCATGGACTTGTTCTGCTCGACGGAATAAATGTAGGCGCTGCGCGTGTAGGTGGGCGAATTGAGCGTGTAGGCCAGCCAGCGCGAATCGGGCGCCCACGAGGCCCGCATGCTCTTGTCGATGCCATACATCGGTTCCGTGGCGACCTTTTGCAGCTTGCCCGTGCCGACGTCGATCACGTACATGCTCCAGCCATTGTCGGCAAACGCGATCTTCTTGCTGTCGGGCGACCAGACGGCGTTGTCATAGAAGCCGCTGCCATTCAGCTTGAACTTGCGCACGGCGCCCTTGCCATCCTGCGCGCGCACATGCAGCGCGTATTCACCCGACTCGTCCGAGAAATACGCGACCGAGCGGCCATCGGGCGACCAGATAGGCGTGCGCTCATGGGCGCCGGCCGTCTGCGTCAGGTTGCGCACGTCGCCCTTGTCGGCGGGGATGGTGACGATCTCACCCCGGTATTCGAAGGCGATGCGCGCGCCCGACGGCGAAATCGAGGCGTCGCGGATGTATTTCGCGTTCTTGACCCAGCGAGGGCGCGTCTGCCCCAGGTCGCTGGCCACGCCGATGGCCAGCTTGTGCGCCTGGCCGCTGGCGATATCGAGCGAGTGCAGGTAGCCGGCCTGCTCGTAGACGATGGTGCCGTTCGCCGCCGACGCGTTCAACACGGGGAAATCCGTGTGCTGCGTCAGCTGGCGCACGGCTTTCGTCTTGACGTCGTAGGCAAACAGGTTGAATTCGCCGTTGCGGTCGGAGCGGAAGTACACGCTGTCCTTAATCCACATCGGATCGACGTCATTCGAGCGCGTCGCGGGCTGGGGGATTTTTTCGATGGATTTGTCGCTGGACGAAAATAGCCACAGCCAGGAATTGGTGCCGCCCCGGTAACGCTTCCACTGTTTGAAGGCGGGCATCAGCGGATTATAGGCGATGCGCTTGCCGTCCGGAGAATACGTGGCGCGCGATGCATTCGGGATCTCCAGCTGCGTTTCCACGCCACCCGCCACGGGCACCGTGAACAGCTTCTGGAAGCGGTTGTTGAAGGCGGCGCGGGGCGAGGTGAACATCACGGCCTGGCCATCGGGTGTAAACGACTGCGCCAGGTCCGCGCCCGGGTGGAAGGTCAGGCGGCGCGGCACGCCGCCCGCCGCCGCGATCACATACACGTCGACATTGCCATCGATGTTGGCGCTATACGCGATCTGGCTGCCGTCAGGCGAAAAGACGGGGTTGGACTTGTCGCCCAGGTCCGACGTCAATCGCCGCGCGCCGCCGCCATCGAGGTTGGATAGCCATAAATCTCCCGCATAGATGAAGGCGATGTGTCGGCTGGAGACGGCCGGTTCGCTCAGCATGCGGGTGTCTTGCGTATTGGGCAGGGCCAGGGCCGGATGGCTCAGCAGCAGTGCGCTGGCAGCGGCGATGGCCGTCAAGATGTGTGTCTTTTTCAATCGATGTCTCGCTTATGAAGTAAACAGAACAGAGAAAAAACAGGAAGGTCCGTGGCCGGGTGCGAATTAACAAGGAATTAATATTGCATCAGACCAACAAGAACTATACACCCGGCAGCCGCGTGGAACACGGTAAAATACGGCACTTATTTCGCGCGCCGCCAGCCCTTCCCGGCCGCGCGCACACCTATACTCAAAGCGCCCCCATGTCCGAAAAATTCCTGTACTCCCTCGCCCGCCCGCTGCTGTTTTCGATGGATGCCGAAGCGGCCCACCATCTCACCCTGCCCGCCCTGAAACGCGCTAGCGCGCTGGGTCTGACGAAGCTGGCCGGCAAACCGGCACTTGATCCGCGCACGGTGATGGGCATCACCTTCCCCAATCCCGTGGGCCTGGCTGCGGGCCTGGACAAGGATGGCGCCTACATCGACGCGCTGGCCGATCTGGGTTTTGGCTCCATCGAAGTGGGCACCGTCACGCCGCGCGCGCAGGCCGGCAATCCGAAACCGCGCATGTTCCGCCTGCCGCAGGCGCAGGGCATCATCAACCGCATGGGCTTTAACAATGGCGGCGTGGACGCCTTCGTGGCGAACGTGCAGGCGTCGAAGTTTTACCAAAACCGCGCCGGCGTGCTGGGCCTGAACATCGGCAAGAACGCCGACACGCCCATCGAGCGGGCAGCCGACGACTACCTGCTGTGCCTGGAAAAAGTCTACCCCTACGCCAGCTATGTGACGGTGAACATCTCGTCGCCCAACACGAAAAACCTGCGCCAGCTGCAAGGCGCGTCCGAACTCGACGCCCTGCTGTCGCAACTGAAGGAAGCGCAGGCGCGCCTGGCGGACAAGCACAAACGCTACGTGCCGCTGGCCCTCAAAATCGCCCCGGACATGGATGGCGAACAAGTCAAAAGCATTGCCGACTCGCTCACGCGCCACCGGATCGACGGCGTCATCGCCACCAACACGACCCTGTCGCGCAGCGCCGTCGAAGGCATGCCGCACGGCGCGGAAGCGGGCGGCCTGTCGGGCGCGCCCGTGTTCGAACTGTCGAACAATGTCATTCGTTTGCTGAAGGCGGAACTGGGCGACGCGCTGCCCATCATCGGCGTGGGCGGCATCATGCAAGGCAGCGACGCCGTGGCCAAGTTCGAGGCAGGCGCGCAGCTGGTGCAGCTGTACAGCGGCCTGATTTACGCTGGTCCGGCCTTGATCAAGGATTGCGCGCGCGCGCTGCACGGCAAACAGGCGAAATGATCAACAAGATCAAGCTGGGCTCCAGCAGCCTGGAAGTGAGCAGGATTTGCCTGGGCACGATGACCTTCGGCGAACAGAATAGCGAAGCCGACGGAAAATCATCGATTAGCGTGCTGTATAGCTGCCGGCAAATTCCCTGGCCCATGCACTCGTGCGCCACGTAGACTGTCGATTCGACCGAAAAACGATGTGCGCTGCGGGCACGCCAGGGCGTTGCGTAAGCGTAGAGCATTGCTCCGGACTTGCCTCACGCACCATTGCCAGCTTCCACTGACTTGAGGGCGTTAGCCCACCGGCACCTCTCGTCGCGGACTGGTAGATCCAACGAACACCAGTGCGGCGAACGCGGCCAGGCCGGCGGCGACGCCAGCTCCCAGGAATGCAGCCTGAAAACCCGCCAGCATGCCGTCGCTGGTCTGGCCGGTGCCGTGGCCGATACCGGAGGTCGAGAGCACAACCATAATGGCGAGACCTATGGCAGAGCCGATCTGGTAGGTCGTATTGATCAGGCCCGAAGCCAGGCCTGTTTCCTCGGGCTTGGCGCCAGCCATGCCTGTCATCGTCGTCGGAATATACGCCAGGGCCATACCCAGGGCGGCGAGTATGGAGCTCGGGAGAACATGCGTCACGTACGAACCGTTCAGCGGCAGGTTCGCAAACATCAGCAGCGCGCCAGCCATCAGGAACAAGCCGAGTACAAGGTTGAGCTTGACGCCAAACCGTCCGATAAGCTTGCCCGAGAAGCCCACCATCACGATCATGATCGTAATGGTCATGGGCAGGAGTGCCAAGCCGCTGGCGAGCGCCGAGAGACCAAGGATTTGCTGGAGATAGAGGTTCAGGAAAAACCAGAGCGGGATCCAGGCGGCCCCAAGCAGTGCCATCACGAGATTGCCCGCCGCCAGGTTCCGCGTTTTGAAGATACCAAGAGGAAGCAGCGGTTCGCGTCGCACGAACTGGCTGATCAAGAAGACGACGAACAACCCGACCGAAATCGGCAAAATCGGCACAGAGCCAAAACCGGCAGATTCGATGGTGACGATGGCATAGACAAGGCTGACAAGCGCACCAGTCACACTGATCGCTCCAAACCAATCAACGGCACCGGTGCTGCACGGAGACTTGCGCAGCACGACCGGAATCAGCGCTAGCACAAGCAGGCCAAGTGGCACGTTAATCAGGAAGGTCCAGGGCCAAGTCATCCATTCGGTAATGACGCCACCGAGAAACACGCCAGCCGAGCCACCGGCGGCAGCTGCGGCGCCCCAGAAGCCGAATGCCTTGCCAAGTTCGGCACCGTCATGCCCGAAAAGGCGCATGACGATCGTCAGAGCCGACGGTGCGATCAATGCGGCACCAACTCCCTGCAGTGCGCGACCGGCAAGCAACACTTCCTGGCTTTGTGCCAGCCCGGCCAACAGCGAAGCGGAGGTAAGTATGGCAAATCCGCTCGTAAAAATGCGGCGGGCACCCAGCAAGTCGCCCAACCGTCCTCCCAGCAGCAGCAGACCACCAAAAGCGATGACATAGGCATTGAAGATCCAGCTCAGCCCGCTGGCGCTGAATCCGAGGTCCGTCTGCATGCTGGGAAGTGCCACGCCGATGATGGACGTATCAAGGATCACGATGAACTGGGAGGCGCAAAGCAAAGCCAGAGCAGCCCATCTCTTCGGATCAGGTATAAATTGTTGCATTGGAGTTCTCCAAAATCAATTTCCCGCTTATTGCGATTGATACTGAGTGTTTGGCTTACAACGCTGGGATGGTCAATAGAGAAAGCAAAACTAGGCTAAAAACCTGTTAAATCGCTTGTCGGTCGATCCCTGCTTGATTCTATGGGAGTGTGAGGAGGCCCTATCATCGGTTCAACCACATGCGCGAGGATCGGGCACTCCAAGCGATCATTGCCGTAACAGTGATCGGCCAGGTGCCCAAGTGTTTGCGCCATCTCTTACAGTTCAGCGATAGGAAGGTCAATGCCTGTCGGTGAGTTGTTTCGCGAAGCGCGATCGAGGAATGGCCCTGGCTCCGCCGCAGTCGTAATTTGTCTGCGCACAGATCTCCCAGCCGCCGCCCAGTGCCTTGTAGATGCTGACAACGGCAAGCCGCTGGTTGGTGCGAGCGACCGCCAGCGCACGCTGGCTTGCAAAGTCGGCGCGTTCCGCTTCGAGTACATCCAGGTAGAGGCCTTCACCTTCTGAAAACCGCAGCCTGGCAAGATGCGCCGCCTCGCGATTTGCCGCCGACTCAAGCAGGCGCAGTCCAAGCGTGCTACCGGCGGTGCCATAGGTTTTGAAGGCATCATCTGTTTCCTGTAGTGCGCGCAACACGGTCTGGTCATAGACGAGCAGGGCCGCCTGGGCACGTGCCTCGCTGGCGGCGATCCGGGCGCGCACGCGCCCCCTATCGAGCAGATTCCAACGCATGACCGGACCGATGAAGCTGGACTGCATTCCAGCGTCACCCATTGCATCGAGACTGCCCGCAACGAGCCCGATTGAACCGAGCACCTGGATCTCGGGGTAGAGACCGGCCGTCTCCACCCCGATCCGGGCGGTCGCCGCAGCAAGGCTTCGTTCTGCCGCCGCAATATCGGCGCGCCGTGCGAGGAGCGTGGCGGGATCGCCGACAGTAATCGTCCTAACTGTCAGCGCTTCACGCGCAGGCATGGCAGCGGGAAGGCTGAACGTCTGGGGGACTTCGCCCAGGAGGATGGCCAGTGCGTTGACGGAGGCCGCGCGGCGGCGCTCCAGCTCGGGCACGGCTACCTCAACTGTGCGTAACAAGGCCTCGGCACGGAGCCGGTCGAGTTCGCTGGCAGCCCCCACGCTCATCAGGCGTTCGACCAGAGCCAGGCTTTGGCGCTGGCTTTGCCTGATGCTGGCGACAACAGCGAGTTCAGCCTCGATGCCGCCCAGCTCGAACCATGTGCCCGCCACAGCGGCAGCAACGCCCGCCTGCACACCGCGCAGCAACGCCTCGCGTGAGCCCGCCTGCGCCTGCGCCGCTTCCACGGACCGCCGCACGCGGCCAAACAGGTCGATTTCCCAGGAAGCATCGACGGCGCCGCGATAGGTTTCGCTCTGACGCGGCTGGCCGGGAAGCGTCTCGATCTTGCTCAAACGACGCTTCTCGTAACCGAGCGCGGCTCCGCCACTCGGCAGGAAGCCCTGCCTGTCTTCACGCAGCATGGCTTTTACCTCTTCGAGACGAACGGCAGCTATGCCGACGTCATGGTTCGCCGCGAGCGCCCGCTGGATCAAGGTGACCAGCGCCGTATCGTCGAAGGTGCGCCACCACTCCACCTCGACCGCCCCCGGGACGAGACCGGCATCCGTCTGGCCGGCTCCGCCGGAGAACTGCGACGATGGCAGCAACGGCGGCACAGGTGGTGAATAGTCGGGGCCTACCGCGCATCCGGCCAGCACAATGAGCGCACTCAGCGAGACTAAAACTGTTTGATACGGGCTATTCATGACGTGCTCCTGTCCATGCTTGTCTTGGTCGTTGGCGTGCGGCGCTCGAAGCGGGCCGCCAGGGTGCGCATCACCACGTAAAACACCGGCGTGAGGAATAATCCGAACAGTGTCACGCCGAGCATGCCGGCAAAAACCGCGATACCCATGGCCTGGCGCATCTCGGAACCGGCGCCATTGGCGAATACCAGCGGAACGACGCCAGCGATGAAAGCAAGCGAGGTCATCAGGATGGGTCGCAGCCGCAACCGGCAAGCCTCGATGACCGCATCGAGCGGGCTTGATCCTTCCATTTCCAGGCTACGTGCGAACTCGACGATGAGAATGGCGTTCTTGGCGGCCAATCCGACGAGCACAATGAGCCCGATCTGCACGAAGATGTTGTTGTCGCCGCCCACCAGCCACACGCCTATGATCGCGCTCAGCAGACACATCGGCACGATCAGCAGGACCGCCAAGGGCAGCAGCCAGCTGTTGTACTGCGCAGCAAGGATGAGATAGGCGAGCAGCACGCACAGCGGGAAAATGAACAGCGCCGAATCGCCGGCCAGCTTTTGCTGGTAGGTGAGGTCAGTCCATTCAATACTCATGCCTTCAGGCAGAAACTCCTTCGCCAGACGTTCCATGACAGCAACCGCCTGCCCCGAACTAACGCCTGCCATTGCGCCACCCGCGATGTCGGCCGACGGGTAGCCGTTGTAGTGGACCACGCGGTCCGGACCGGAACTGGGCGTGACGGTGACAAACGACGACAAAGGCAGCATGTCGCCGGCCGCGTTGCGCACCTGCAAGCGGCCAATGGCCTCGGCCTGCATGCGGTTCTCCGCATCGGCCTGAGCCGTCACCTTGTAGGTCCGGCCGAAGCGGTTGAAATCGTTGACATACAGGGAACCGAGATAGATCTGGAGCGACTCGAACACATCGGCCAGGCGAACCCCCTGGCTCTTGACCTGGGTACGATCGATGGCGACGTCGAGCTGCGGTGCATTGACGTCAAGGCTGGTCATGAGTCCGGCCACCTGTCCCGACTCGGTGGCTTTGGTCATCAGGATATGGGTCTGCTGGACCAGGGCATCGAGCCCGGCCCCACCGCGGTCCTCGACCAGCATCTTGAAACCACCAGTCGCGCCAAGGCCGGGTACCGGCGGCGGCGGGAACACACCGAGGAAGCCGTCGGGAATGCTGGCGAATTTCGCCTGCAGGCTCCCGGCGATCGCGCCCGCGGAGAGATTGGGGGTCGTGCGATCCTTGAACGGGTCGAGCATGACGAACATGACCGCGGCGTTCGGCACGTTGACGAAGCCGTTGATGGACAATCCAGGGAAGGCAACGACGCTTTCAACGCCAGGTTCGGCCAGCGCGATCTTGGACATCTCCTTGGCGACCGCCTCGGTACGATCCAGCGATGACGAGTTGGGCAACTGAGCGATCGCAACAAGATAGTATTTATCCTGCATCGGCACGAAGCCCGGCGGCACGGCCTTGAAGCCGAAGAAGGTCAGTGCCAGCAGGCCACCGTACACCAGCAGCGCCACACTGCTGACCCCGACGACCTTGCGCACTGTGTTGCCATAGGCATCCGGCGCGCGCTGGAACGGCCGGCCCAGCATTTGAAACAGGCGCTCGGCGCGGCCACGCAGGCTGCGCGGATCATGCACGACGCCGGCCTTGCGGGGCTGTAGCAGGAGGCCGGCAAGCGCCGGGCTGAGCGTAAGCGAATTGACGGCCGACAGGATGGTCGAGATGGCTATCGTGAGCGCGAACTGGCGATAGAACTCGCCCTGCAAGCCGCTCAGGAAGGCGGTCGGAATGAAAACGGCGGCGAGCACCGAGGTGATCGCGATGATGGGGCCCGTGACCTCGTCCATGGCGCGCCTTGCGGCTTGCTTGGGCTCTTCGCCATTTTCGATGTGACGTTCGACGTTCTCGACCACCACGATCGCGTCGTCGACGACGATGCCAATCGACAGCACCAGGCCAAACAGGGACAGGGTGTTGAGCGAGAATCCCATCAGATGCATGACGGCGAAGGTGCCTATCAGCGATACCGGCACCGCCATGAGGGGAATGAGCGAGGCGCGCCAGTTGCGCAGGAACAGCACCACCACGATGACGACGAGAATGATCGCCTCCAGCAAGGTGGTTGCCACCGATTCCAGCGAGGCGCGCACAAAGACCGTCGGGTCATAGGCGATGCGCGAGCTGAGTCCCGCCGGGAAATTGCCCTCAAGCCGCTGCATGGTCGCCCGTACCGCCTGCGAAACGTCGAGCGCGTTGGCGCCTGGACTCTGAATGATTTGCAAGGCGACGGCCGGCTCGCCGTCAAGCAGGCTGCGCAGCGCATAGGCGTCCGCGCCCATTTCGATGCGGGCGACGTCGCGCAGGCGCGTCACCTGGCCTTCGGCACCCGTGCGAATGATGATGTCGCCGAACTGTTCCTCGTCGGTCAATCGTCCGAGCGTGTTGACCGTCACCTGGAACGCGGCACTGGAATCGGGAGACTGGCCGACGGAACCGGCTGCCACCTGCACGTTCTGTTCGCGTACCGCGGCAATCACCTCGCCGGCCGTCAAGCCACGTGCGGCGATCAGGTTTGGATCGAGCCAGAGCCGCATGCTGTATTCACCCGCGCCCCAGACCAGGACGTCGCTGACCCCGGGGATGCGGGACAGCTCGTCGCGCACCTGGAGGTAGGCGTAATTCGACATGTACAGGGGATCGTAGCGTTTGTCGGGTGACAGCAGGTGTACCACCATCAGGATGTCCGGCGAGGTCTTCTGTGTGACGACGCCCTGGCGCTGTACTTCTTCAGGCAAACGCGGCAGCGCGCGCCCGACCCGGTTCTGCACCTGGATCTGTGCCATGTCGGCATTCGTCCCCTGCGCGAAAGTGACGGTCAGGATCATGCGACCATCGGTTGCCGATTGCGACGACATGTACAGCATGCCCTCGACCCCGGTGATTGCCTGCTCGAGCGGCGCCGCCACCGTTTCGGCGATCACCTTGGGATTGGCGCCAGGATAGGCGGCGGTCACCTGCACGGTCGGCGGCGTCACCGCCGGATACTCGCTGAGTGGCATCTGGAAGAAAGCAACGATCCCGGCGAGCACCATCAGAACCGAGAGGACGATGGCAAAGATCGGGCGATCGATGAAGAAACGTGGGAAAGACATTACGCGGCCCCCGAGGTTTTCGGCACAGCAATGGGCGTACCGTCAATCGCGGCTGACTGTGGCGTCACTTGCATGCCCGGGCGTACCAGCCCTTTGACGACGATGCGCTCACCGGGTTGCAGTCCTTGCTCGATCACGCGCAAACCGTCGACAACCGGGCCAAGCTCGACGGGTCGATATTCCGTCTTGTCGCCTTTGCCAACCACGAGCACATAGCGGCGCCCCTGATCCGTGCCTATCGAGTGATCGGAAACCAGCACCCTGACTTGCGGCGCCCCCGTCTCCAGCCTGACCTTGGCAAAGAGACCGGGCGTCAGTTTTCCATCGGGGTTGTCGACCACAGCGCGGACACGCACAGTTCCCGTCCCGCGATCAGCAGCGTTGGAGAGGAAATCGACACGGCCGGGTCGCGAATACGTCTTGTCGGTGGCCAGTGCCACCATAATCTTTGCCGCCTGCGTCCCATGCGGGGTAGCATTGGCTCGCCCTGCTGCAAGCGAGCGCAAATATGTGCGTTCGTCGACATCGAAATAAACATGCAGCGGATCGATGGAGACAATCGTCGTAAGGGGCGTCACGCCACTGGTGACGTAATTGCCCTCGGTGACGAGGGCTTGCCCGACACGTCCACTGATCGGCGCCGTGACGTGCGTGAAACTCAGATCCAATTGCGCAGTATCTCGCGCAGCTTTTGCGGCATCGACCTGTGCCTTGCCAGCATGTAGCGAAGCGGTTGCCATGTCGAGACGATCACGCGCGACGATCTTTTTGGCAAACAGCTGTTCGGCTCGCGCATACTCCGCCTGGGCCAGCATCGATGCCGCTTCAGCCTCGCTCAAGCGCGCTGTTGCGGCATTCAGCGCGGCCTGGAACACGCGTGGATCGATGTCAAAGAGCCTGCGGCCCTTCTCGACAAAGCGTCCTTCAGGCACGCTCACGTCCTGGATGTAGCCGGCCACCTGCGGGCGCAGTTCAACCCGCTTGACCGCGGTCAGCGAGCCGTTGAACTCGACATAGGGTGTTGCCGGACGAACGATCACTTCGGCCACTGGAACGCTGGGCGGCTTTGCGGCAGCGGGAGAGGATGCCGTCTCCTTGCATCCGCTGATGGTGAACGCAGCGCCTAGCACCGCAGTGATCAGGGTTATTGGTTTGACTTTCATCATTGTGCCTTTCGCGACTGGAGTCGACTTGGTTTTGTTGATCTGAAGCAGATCCCATTGTCTTTATCCGACCTGACACACTTGGAAGGTCAAGCATTTTTTAAGTTCGAGAGCGGTGCTGAAGGGAGTTGTTGGTTCGCGCAATCACAGCCTGAATATTTCTTTAGCGCGTCTAGCTTGGGGAGCGCTTCATCCAGGAGTTCGGACAGCTATGGGTAGAAAAACGTGTTCTTCATGCCAGACTACCCACTCTCATTACATATAGTCGTATTTATACAACAGCCGACAATTTACTGCGGTGCAGCATTGCAGCCTTGCCATGCCCGGTCGTATGCTGGAGACAAGGCCATATGCACTACTCGCGCCAGTTTGGCGTGTTTCAGATATTTATTGCATATCGATAGACAGAACGATTCGTAAGCACACCGTTCGCCCGCTGCTAAGCTGATTTCATCACCGGACCGCCATGGTCCGCGCAACCACTAACCGAAGAGATATTGTCGATGAGTTCAAGCACTGCCCGCTCCCAGCTTCCCGCCCTCCCCGTGAAAACCGTTATCGCCGCCAGCCTGATCGCCTGCTTCAGCCTGCCAATGCATGTGCAAGCGCAGCAAGAGCTGCCGGCCGAAGGGGAATTGCAATCGGTGGTGGTCACCGGCACCTTCGCCAAGAACCGCCGCACCATCGATTCCGAATCGCCGATCGACATCCTCACATCGCGCGACCTGCAAAGCACGGGTTCGGCCGAACTGGCCACCGTGCTGGCACGTTTGCTGCCATCGATGAACTTCCCCCGTCCGACGGGTGCCGATGGCAGCGATGCCGTGCGCCCTGCCCAGCTGCGTGGCCTGTCGCCCGATCAGACCCTGGTGCTGGTGAACGGCAAGCGCCGCTACACCTCCGCCGTCGTCAATGTCAACGGCACCCTGGGCCGCGGCTCGGCGCCCGTCGACCTGAACGCCATCCCGCTGGCCGCCATCGACCACGTGGAAGTGCTGCGCGATGGCGCGGCGGCCCAGTACGGCTCCGATGCGATCGCCGGCGTGATCAACATCATCCTGAAAAAAGGCGCGGCCGGCGGCGATATCGAAGTGGGCTATGGCCAGACACAGGAACGCGACGGCAAGCAAAAATCCATCAAGGGTTCGGCCGGCTTCGCCCTGGGCGAGGACGGCTGGGTGCGCGTCTCGGCCGAAGTGGCGGATCGCGGTCCGACCAACCGTGCCGGTCGCGATTTCAGCAACCCGCTGGAACCGCGCTATGGCCAGGTCAACCTGCGCTATGGCGATGCCGAGAGCAAACCGGCTACCGTCTTCATCAACAGCGAATACCATCTCAGCGACAACCTGGACTGGTATGCCTTCGGCGGTTACGGCCAGCGCGACACCTCGGCTGGCGCCACCTGGCGCGCAGGCCTGGTGAAAGACAAAAATGGGCAATACGTCACGCGCTCGTCGATCTTCCCTGAAGGATTTTTGCCGATCCAGAATAGCACTCTGACCGACCAGTCGCTGGTGACAGGATTGCGCGGCGAGGCGGCAGGCTGGCGCTGGGATGCCAGCCTGAATTACGGCAGCAACAAGTTCAAGCTGGATCTCGACAATACCGTCAATTTCGACCTGGCTGCCGCCAGCCCCACGCACTTCTATGTAGGCTCGCTGAAAAACGAACAGACCGTACTCAATCTGGATGCTGCGCGCGAATTTCCCGTCGCTTACTTTACGGGACCGCTGACGGTGGCAGTAGGCGCCGAAGCGCGCCATGAGAAATACACGATCGGCGCTGGCGAGAAAGCATCGTATACCGGTGGCGGTTCGCAGGGCTTTGCCGGCTTCCGTCCCGAGAACGCGGGCAGCCACAGCCGCCACAATGAATCGATCTACGTCAACCTGGAAGCAGAAGCGACGAAAAACCTTTCCGGTGGTGTGGCCCTGCGCCATGAGCGCTACAGCGATTTCGGCAGCACCACCTCGGCCAAGGGTTCGGCCCGCTATTCATTCAGCGATGCGCTATCCCTGCGCGGCACCGTGTCGAGCGGCTTCCGTGCGCCATCGCTGGCGCAGCAGTACTACACCATCACCACCACCAACTTCCAGGTCATCGACGGCACGAATACGGCCATCGAGACGGGTACCTTTGCCGTCAACACGCCGCAAGCGCGCGCCCTTGGCGCACAAGACCTGAAGGCGGAGAAAGCCCGCAACTACAGTTTGGGCCTGCAGTTCCAGCCGACCCGCAACTTCACGACGACGGTGGACGCCTACCGCATCGACATCGATGACCGCATCCTGTTCTCTGCCAATCTGATCCTCAGCGAGGATTTGAAAAAAATCCTGGCAGCGCAAGGCACGCCAGTGGGCGCAGGACGCTATTTCACCAACGCCGTCGATACGCGCACGGAAGGTGTGGACATCGTCAGCACCTTCCGCATCGACTTGCAGGACAAGGACCGTCTGGACTTGACCGTGGCCTACAACCACAACAAGACTTCGGTGCAGAAAGTTGCGGACAACCCGGCTATCCTGACGGCCAACAAGCTGAAACTGATCGACCGCCAGACCATAGCGCGCGCCACCGTCGGTTCGCCGAAGGACAAGTTCAGCCTGGCCGCCGACTACAGCTTCGGCATCTGGAATGCGCACGGCGTCGTGACCCGCTATGGCACTTTCATCGTGCCGCAAAACAATGCCCTGCAAGACCAGCACTACGATCCGCAATGGGTGCTGGACGTGTCCGGTTCCGTCAAGCTGGGCAAGAACTGGCGCCTGGTAGCCGGCATCGACAACGTCACCAACCGCTATCCGGACCAGATCACCAGCGTGGGTAACCTCAACAATGGCGGCACTCAGCCGTACAGCGGCTTCGCGCCGAACGGTTTCAACGGCCGCTATTACTACGCCAAGGCTGGCTATAGCTGGTAAATAGCGCTCTGCCATGCAAAAAGCCCGGAATGCATCGCGTTTCCGGGCTTTTTCATGTCTTGCGCCCGCAGGCGCTGCAGGCTCAGACGCGGCGGCGGCGCGCCACAAAACCGACCAAGCCAAGGCCCAGCAGCAGCATGCCGTAGGTCGCTGGCTCAGGCACTGCCGAGACCGAATTGAACGCACGGAAATTGCTCAGGCCACGCGGCAGGTTGGCAATGCTGAAGACAGTATTAGCGGCAAGCGGCGTGTCCCAGTGGAACAACAGTTCGCCACGGCCATAATGCACGGCCAGGTAGTCAAAGCTGGAGTTGACGGTAAACGAACCGGACTTGCTGCTGGCCAGGTCGCCCTGGGCGGCAAAGACCAGAGAGCCGGTACCGCTGGACGACAGGCCAAACTTGCTGCTGACCAAGCTCTGGATGGCGGCCGCACTTTGTGCGCCAGACGGATTGGCGCCGTCATAGACCCAGACCGAGTCGGCTGCCACGCTGCCATAGGTGACGGTCTTGCCGCCCACCGAGAAGCCAGTCATGGCAGGATCGGTGATTTCCACCCAGCTCGCAGCCTGGGCCAATGGCGCCAGACAAGCCGAGACGCTCAGGCAAAGCCCCAGCAGTGCATGTTTAGTCGTGTTCATATATTTCCTCAATCTAAATATTTCAATTAATGCAATTTTAATTATTTTTTTATCATATTCTGCACCACTGAGCAAAAGATATCACTCAAGAAATAAAAGTGCAATAAGAGAAACAAATGTTACCATTGGAATTTTCAATCGACCTCATCAATTTATTACCGAGACCGGCTATCACGGGGCTTGCCACCATCCTTGCCATGATCGGGCGCCGTTCAGGGAAAGAGGATTGTTGTATATCGGCACATGCCAAAGCTGAAGGTAAGCGTGGTCATCCTGACACGCAATCGGCTACCATGGGTGTTACTCTTCTTGACGACGGACAACCATGCCCAGCTGGCACCTGGCCGACGCCGCCGAACTGGCGGCGCGCCATCCCTACACCTTCTATAAATCACCGCCCGAGGCCATCGCCCAGGTGCGTCCGGGCGAGGTGGTCAAGCTGATCTTCACCTTCCCCAGCGACGATCCGCAGGCGCCGGGGGCCGAGCGCATGTGGGTGCTGGTGGATACGGTCGAGCCGCATGGGCATTTCACCGGCAAGCTCGACAACATGCCCGGCTACATCGCCGATTTGCACGCCAAGGATCCCGTCGCCTTCGCGGCGCGCCACATCATCAATACGCAGCACGACGATGACGATAACCTCGTCAACCGCTACGCTGGCCTGTGCTGCGTGACAAAGAAAGTGCTGGAAGATGGCGCGCCCGTCGGCTATCTGTACCGCGAGGAGCCCGACAATGCCGACGACAGCGGCTGGCGCTTCACTGCCAACGACGAGAGCGACGACTACATCAACGACAGCGCCAACGTGGCCCTGGTCTCGCTCGGTGCCGTGCTCAGCGTGGATGATCGCTTTATCCGCCTGCTGGACTCTCCTGCCGGCACGGCCTATGCCTTCGACCATAACACGCAACAATTCATGGCGGTTAACGAATGACAACAGATGAACTGAACGATTTTTGCGCGGCGCTGCCCGGCGCGCAAGCCGTGCTGTACGGCCCGCCGTCGAACATCCTCGTGGTTGAAGTGAGTGGCAAGAAATTTGCCTACTTTAAGACCAGCGCACCCGAGCAGTGGCGCTTCAGCCTGAGGGTCAGCGCGGAACGCTTTATTGAACTGACAGACATGCCCGGCGTCAAACCGGCCCGCTACATGGGCCGCTTTCACTGGGTCACCATCGTCGATGTAGCGTGCTTCCCGGCTGATTACCTGGCGGAACTGGTGCAGGATAGCTACGCGCGCGCCGTGGCCAGCCTGACGCGCGCACAAAGGGCGGCCATCGGCTAGAGCGCTTCCTCGCCCGCCATGGCACGGTCGATGTCTTCGCGCGTCAGGTCCGGCGCCAGTTGCAGGATGAACTCGTAGGCGTAGGCGCGCAGGTAGGCGCCACGGCGCACGGCCAGGCGCGTCGTGTTGGTGGCGAACAAATGCGACGCTTCCATCGCCCGCAAGCCCTTGTCGCGGCCATGGTCGAAGGCCATCGATGCCACGATGCCCACGCCCATGCCCAGCGCCACGTATTGCTTGATGACGTCGGAATCCATGGCCGTCAAGATAATATCGGTGGCCACGCCCGCCTTGGCGAACGCGTCGTCGATATGACCGCGGCCCGTGAAACCCTTGTCGTAGGTAATCAAGGGATATTTCGCCAGGTCTTCCAGGCGGATCGGTGTATGTTCGAGCAGCGGGTGGCCATCCGGCACGACGATCAAATGGCTCCAGCGGTAGCACGGGAACGACACCAGGTCGGGGAACTGGCTCAGGCCTTCCGTGGCGATGCCGATATCGGTCTTGCCTGACAGTACCCATTCCGCAATATGTTCAGGCGCGCTTTGTTGTAGCGCAATACGCACGTCGGGGAAAGCGGCACGGAAGCTTTGCACCACTTTCGGCAGCGCATAGCGCGCCTGCGTGTGCGTGGCTGCCACCGACAAGGTACCGCTGGTCTGGCCGCTGTATTCGAGGCTGGCCTGCTGCAGGTTTTCCGCCTCGATCAAGAGGCGGTCGACGATCTTCAGGATGCCCTTGCCCGGCTCCGTCAAGCCCGTCAAGCGCTTGCCGTTGCGCTCGAAGATGACCACGCCCAGCTCGTCTTCCAGTTCGCGGATTTGCCGGCTCACGCCCGGCTGCGACGTGAACAGGGCGTTCGCCACTTCCGTCAGGTTATAGCCGCGGCGGGCCGCTTCGCGGATCGAGCGCAGTTGTTGAAAATTCATGGTGTTCCAGCCTCTTAGGTTCTTGTCGGTTCAACGAACACGTGTAATCGTTTCGGGCGCACGACCAGGGTCTCGCCCTCTTTCAGCTGCAGATGGGTAAAACGCTCGTTCGACATCACCGCTTCGATCAGTTCGCTGTTATCGACGCGCTGCAAGTCCAGCTGGGCCAGCGGGCCGATCGCATGCGCGCGGCTCAGCTTGACCACGATGCCTTCCGCGCCCTGCGTGTAGCGGTCGATTTCCAGGTCGTGCGGACGCACATAGGCCGTGCCCTTGCTGTCGCTCACGCCCGCGTAATCGGGCACTTCGAAGCTGGCGTCGCCGGTGGCCATCACACCGTCATGCACGCGGCCGTGGAACAGGTTGACGTTGCCGAGGAAGCCGTAGACAAAGGGCGAAGCCGGATGGTTGTAGACTTGTTCCGGGGAACCGAGTTGCTCGACGGTGCCCTTGTTCATCAGCACCACCTGGTCGGCCACTTCCAACGCCTCTTCCTGGTCATGCGTGACGAAAATGCTGGTGACGTGCAAGTCGTCGTGCAAACGGCGCAGCCAGCGGCGCAATTCCTTGCGCACCTTGGCATCCAGAGCGCCGAACGGCTCGTCCAGCAGCAGCACGCGGGGCTCGACAGCCAGGGCGCGCGCCAGGGCGATGCGCTGGCGTTGCCCGCCCGACAATTGCGGCGGATAGCGGTCGGCCAGCCAGTCCAGCTGCACCAGTTCCAGCAAATCTTTCACCTTACGACGGATCTGGTCTTCCGACGGACGCTCGCTGCGCGACTTCACGCGCAAGCCAAACGCCACGTTTTCAAATACCGTCATGTGCTTGAACAACGCATAGTGTTGAAAGACGAAACCGACTTGGCGTTCTCGCACGTGGCGGTTCGACGCGTCCTCCGCATCGAGCAGCACTTGCCCGCTGTCCGGATGTTCCAGACCGGCAATGATGCGCAGCAAGGTTGTTTTACCGCAACCGGAGGGGCCCAGCAGGGCCGTCAGTTCACCGGCGGGAAAGTCCAGCGAGATATTGTCGAGGGCGACGAAATCGCCGAAACGCTTGTGGATGTTTTTAACTGCGATGGTCATGATCAGTGCTCCGTGGAACGTAAGGCGGAATCGTCGGCGTCGCTCTCGTTCAAACGCCACTCAATGAAAGCTTTCAGGGCCAGGGTCACCAGCGCCAGCAAGGCCAGCAGGGAGGCGACGGCAAACGCGGCGGCGAAGTTGTATTCGTTGTACAAAATCTCCACTTGCAGCGGCATGGTGTTGGTTTCGCCGCGGATATGGCCGGAGACCACGGACACGGCGCCGAACTCGCCCATGGCGCGGGCATTGCACAGGATCACGCCGTACAGCAGACCCCATTTGATATTTGGCAAAGTCACGCGGCGGAAAGTATTCCAGCCCGAGGCGCCCAGCACGAGTGCCGCCTCTTCCTCTTCGCTGCCCTGCGACTGCATCAGCGGGATCAGTTCGCGCGCTACAAACGGGAAGGTAATGAAGATGGTGGCCAGCACGATGCCGGGCACGGCAAACAGAATCTTGATGTCGTGTTCCTGCAGCCACGGGCCGAACCAGCCCTGGGCGCCAAACATCAGCACATAGATCAGGCCGGAAATCACGGGCGAGACGGAAAACGGCAAGTCGATCAGGGTCAGCAGGATGCTCTTGCCGCGGAACTCGAACTTGGCGATGCACCAGGAAGCAGCCACGCCGAACACCAGGTTCAGCGGCACGGCGATGGCCGCCGTGATCAGGGTCAGCTTGATGGCTGAAATCGCATCCGGATCGATGATGGCGGCGATATACGCTTCCCAGCCCTTCTTGAACGCTTCGGCAAACACGGCCACCAGGGGCACGATCAGGAAGGCCGTCAGGAACAGCAAGGCGATGGTGATCAATACCGTGCGCACCCACAATGGTTCCAGCACGACGGGGCCGACATTCGGTTCGAAACGGCGCGCTTTTGGCCGCGCATCTTCCACATTCGCAACCGCAGAAACATTGGTACTCATGATTTCTTCGCCTTTCCGCGCGTCCATGCTTGCAGCAGGTTAATCGTCAACAACAGCAGGAAGGACACCACCAGCATCACCACGGCAATGGCCGTGGCGCCCGCGTAATCGTATTGCTCCAGCTTGGTAATAATGAACAGCGGCGTGATTTCCGACACCATCGGCATGTTGCCTGCGATAAAGATCACGGAACCGTACTCGCCCGTGGCACGGGCAAAGGCCAGCGCAAAGCCCGTCAGCAAGGACGGCAAAATCGTGGGGAAGATGACGCGGATAAACGTTTGCAGGGAATTGGCGCCCAGACTGGCGGCCGCTTCTTCCAGTTCCTTTTCCGCGTCTTCCAGCACCGGTTGCACGGTGCGCACGACGAAGGGCAAGCCGATGAAGGTCAGCGCCACCACCACGCCCAGCGGCGTGAACGCCACCTTGATGCCCAGCACGCCTTCGATGAACTGGCCAAACCAGCCGTTCGAGGAATACAGGGCCGTCAGGGTGATGCCGGCGACGGCCGTTGGCAAGGCGAACGGCAAGTCGACCAGCGCATCGATGATGCGCTTGCCGGGGAATTTATAGCGCACCAGCACCCAGGCCAGGATGCCGCCAAACACCACGTTCAGCAGGGCGGCAATCAGCGAGGCGCCAAACGTCAGTCGGTACGACGCCATCACGCGGTCGGACGTGACGGCACTGAAGAAGGCATCCCACGTCATGGTGAAGGTTTTCAGGAACACCGACGAGAGCGGAATGAGAACGATCAAGGCCAGGTAAAAGAGCGTGAAGCCCAGTGACAGCTTGAAACCCGGCATGACCCGAAACGGCGCTCCGCGCGCCTTGACCGGCGCTGCTGATGCTGCAGACATAGAAACTCCTTCTTATTACATTTTTGAGTTATAGGGCGCAATAATCACATGCAACCGTTATAAAAAGAACTAACCATTTCTCATTTGCTTAGATGGATTTTGCATACTTGCTGGCAGAATCGGCGGGCGAAAAAAAACGCACCGGCGAGGTGCGTTTTTGTAAAAGTAAAAACTTTTATTTATTTGGCTGCGGCGTCAAGCGCAGGTAGGGCTTGGCGGCCGTAAATCCCTTCGGATACTTCTGCTTGATCACGTCCGGGTCTTGCACGGTTAATGGAATGATGACGTCGTCGCCATCTTTCCAGTTGCCGGGCGTGGCCACCGTGTAGCCGTCCGTCAGTTGCAGGGCATCGATGACGCGCAGGATTTCGTTGAAATTGCGGCCCGTGCTCAGCGGATACGTGAGGATCAGCCGTACTTTCTTGTTCGGGTCGACGATGAAGACGGAGCGCACGGTGGCCGTGACGGATTGCTCCGGGTGGATCATGTCGTACAGCACCGACACTTTCTTGTCGACGTCGGCGATGATGGGGAAGCCCACCACGGTGTTTTGCGTCTCTTCGATATCCTTGATCCAGCTCTTGTGCGACTCGGCCGCGTCCACGGACAGGGCGATGGCCTTCACGTTGCGCTTGTCGAATTCCGGCTTGAGCTTGGCCGTCAGGCCCAGCTCCGTCGTGCACACGGGGGTAAAATCGGCCGGGTGGGAAAACAGCACCACCCAGGAATTGCCAGCCCACTCGTGGAACTTGAGCGTGCCGATCGAGCTGTCTTGTTCAAAATCAGGGGCGACATCGCCCAGGCGTAAAGTCATCGTGATCTCCTTGTGAGGTTGTGTGGCGGGATGTTCGTCGAATCAGGCTGCCTGACGGTGGCGCTTGTCGCTTTGCGCCAGATCAAACAGTGTTTGCAGTTGCGCCTGGCCGTAGACCCAGTCACCAAGGCGCGACTCGGCGTTGATATGGCCCAGCGCACCGCCATCAATATACTTGCAATTCCAGCGCCGTGCCCACTGCGCCGCGTGCTCGGCTGTCATCCACGGGTCCGTCTGGCTGGCGATCAATATGCCAGGGCAAGGCAAGCGCTTTTGCGGCAAAGCTTTCGCCACGCCAAACTTGTCCGGATCGGCCGGCCCCACCAGCAGCACGCCGGCCACGCCCTGCGGGTCGCGGGCCAGGCTGTGCGCCGTCGTCAAACAGCCAAAGCTGTGGGCGACGATCAGGGTGGAACGCGCATCTTGCCGCCGCACCTGGTCCAGGCGTGCCGACCAAGTGGCCAGGTCGGGTTCGTTCCAGTCGTCCTGCTCGACCCGCTCGAATTGCGGATACAGGCGCTGCCAGCGGCTCTGCCAGTGCTCGGGACCGCTGTTATGCAAGCCCGGCACGATCAGTACCCGGTAATCGGAAAAGCTGCGCAGCGCCATGATAGTTCCCTTTTAGTAGCAGTCTGGCAAGCGTTCCCGATTGCCATCCGATATTACTTGGGTTGGTAGATCTGGTCGAAGATGCCGCCGTCGGCAAAGTGCGCCTTTTGCGCGGTCGTCCAGCCACCGGCCACTTGCTCGATGGTGAACAGCTTGACCTTGGCGAACTGCGATGTGTATTTCTTCGCGGCCTTGTCCGTGGCGGGGCGGTAGTAATTTTTTGCGATGATGTCTTGCGCCTCATCCGTGTACAGATAGTTCAGATAAGCCTCGGCCACCTTGCGCGTGCCGTGCTTGTCGGCGAACTTGTCCACAACGGCGACGGGCGGCTCGGCCAGGATGCTGACGGGGGGTGTGACGATGTCGAACTTGGTCGGGCCCAGTTCCTTGACGGCCAGGTAAGCCTCGTTTTCCCAGGCGATCAGCACGTCGCCGATGCCGCGTTCAACGAAAGTGGTGGTGGCGCCGCGCGCGCCGGAATCGAGCACGGGCACGTTTTTATACAGTTTGCCGAGGAAGTCCTTGGCCTTGGCTTCATTGCCGCCTGGCTGGCGCAGCGCGTAGCCCCAGGCTGCCAGATGGTTCCAGCGAGCGCCGCCCGAGGTTTTCGGATTCGGCGTGATGACGGAGACGCCCGGCTTGATCAGGTCGTTCCAATCCTTGATGCCTTTCGGATTGCCCTTGCGCACCAGGAACACGATGGTCGAGGTGTAAGGCGAGCTGTTGTGCGTCAAGCGCTTTTGCCAGTCGGCGGCCAGCAGCTTGTGCTCGGCCAGCGCATCGATGTCGTAGGCCAGGGCCAGGGTCACCACGTCCGCTTCCAGGCCGTCGATGACGGCGCGCGCCTGTTTGCCGGAACCACCGTGCGATTGCTTGATCTTGACGTTGTCGCCCGTCTTGCCTTTCCACTCCTTGGCAAACGCCGTGTTCACATCCTGGTATAGCTCGCGCGTCGGGTCATACGACACGTTGAGCAGGGTGATATCGGCAGCCTGCGCCGTTTGCAGAAGGGCAAACGCGCTGATGGCGGCGGCAATGATGATTTTTTTCGACAGCATCTAAGATCCCCGTGTGGTTGAACTTTCAGAGCCACCAGATTACGGCGCTATGGCCGCAAAGAGAACGAAGCGTTTCGCCGTTTTATATGCGTTTTTCGCATATGGACGGTGCACAACGGGGATAAAGCAGTTAATAGAAACGGTTAAACAATACAACGGCCCAGGTAGCGAAGGCCAGGATGCAGGTCAGCAAGACGGCGGCGCTGCCGAAATCCTTGGCGTTTTTCGACAGCGGATGGCGTTCGAGCGAAATACGGTCGACCACGGCTTCCAGCGCGGAATTGATCAATTCGACGATCAAAACCAGCAGCAGCACGCCGATCAGCAGCAGTTTTTCAAAGGCGGAGATGCGCAGCAGCAAGGCGATCACCGTGCCGACGACGAACAGGCCCAGCTCCTGGCGAAACGCGTGTTCGTGGCGCCAGGCCGCTTTCAAGCCATCGAGCGAGTAGAAAAAGGCGGAAAAAATCCGTTTCAAACCACTTTTGCTCTTGAATTCATTGACAGGTTGCATAGTTTTCCGTGATTCAAAGTACGTCCAGTCGTCAATTATGACGGCCAGCATGAGAATTGTGACAATTTATTCGCTGAATATCTCGGAACATTTCACTATTTTTTCACATCATGGTATAAAGAAGCATGAATACTGCATTGCACCAAATCCATCATGAAAATTGAACCGGTCGCTGCCCCGAAGACGACGATCCAGGTGATCGAGCGCATGGTCGCCCTGCTCGATGCCCTGGCCAAATATTCCGACCCGGTCAGCCTGAAGGAATTGTCCAAGGTATCCGGTCTGCACCCGTCGACGGCGCACCGCATTCTCAACGACATGGTGCTGACGCGCTTTGTCGACCGCATCGAACCGGGCACGTACCGGCTGGGCATGCGCCTGCTGGAACTGGGCAATGTGGTGAAAAGCCGCCTCAGCGTGCGCGAAGCGGCGCTGGACTTCATGCGCCAGCTGCACAAGAAAACCCAGCAAACCATCAACCTGTCCGTGCGCCAGGGCGACGAGATCGTCTATATCGACCGCGCCTTTTCCGAGCGCTCGGGCATGCAGGTGGTGCGCGCCATCGGCGGCCGCGGCCCGCTGCACCTGACCTCGACCGGTAAATTGTTCCTCTCCGTGGATGAGCCAAAAGCCATCCGCGCGTATGCCACGCGCACGGGCTTGGCCGGGCACAACAAGAATTCCATCACGGATCTGCAAAAACTCGAGCGCGAACTGAGCCTGGTGCGCGAGCGCGGCTATGCGCGCGACAATGAAGAGCTGGAACTGGGCGTGCGCTGCATGGCCGCCGGCATACGCGACGACTCGGGCAAGCTGATCGCCGGCCTGTCGATTTCCGCCCCGGCCGACCGCCTGCAAGATGAGTGGCTGGTGGACCTGGTGGAGACGGCGAACCAGATTTCCGTCACCTTGGGATTTATCCCCCAAGAGTAAAGATACAGGGCAGCAATGCCGCCCTGAACACTTTTAGCCTCCTGGCAGGCTCATGTTGGCTGGTTTCAAGGCTTCCAGCCACTTGCGCATGCGGCCCGCATCGGCCGTGCGCGACTGTTTCCCCTTGGAATCGAGGAAGACCATGATCACGGCCCGTCCTTCGATGACGGCCTGCATCATCAGACAACGTCCCGCCTCATTGATGAAACCCGTCTTTTGCAAGCCGATTTCCCAGCCGGGATTGGCCACCAGATGATTCGTATTGCCAAACTGCATGGGCTGGCCACTGGCTTCGACGATGGCTTTCGGGTCCGTCGAATACTCGCGCAGCAGCGGATGGCGGAAGGCGGCCATGGCCAGCTTGCCCAGGTCGCGCGCGCTGGCCACGTTCATTTTCGACAAGCCGCTGGAATCGACGTAATGCGTATCCAGCATGCCCAGTTGGCGCGCCTTGCTGTTCATGGCGTCGACAAACGATGGCAAGCCGCCCGGATAATTGCGGCCCAGCGCCGAGGCGGCGCGGTTTTCCGAACTCATCAGGGCGATATGCAGCATATTCGCGCGCGTCAATTGTGAACCCACTTTCAGGCGGGAGCTGCTGAACTTGGCGCGGTCGACGTCCTCGTCCGTGATCGTCAGCACTTCATCCATATCCTGGCGCGCTTCGACCACCACCAGACCCGTCATCATCTTGGTGATGGAGGCGATGGGCAGGGCCACATTGGAATTCTTTTCAAACAGCACTTCCGAATTGGCCTGGTCCAGCACCAGCGCCACGCTCGATTTGAGGTCGAGCGGATCGCGCGTGAGGTTCAGGCCGGCCAAGTCGCCCATGGTGGGCATCGGTGCGGCCATGGGCACGGCCACGCTGCTGACTTTTTGATAGATGACCTTGCGTTTGCCGCGCACCATGACGACCCGGCGCACGGTCTTGTCGCGCGGCGCGGCCGTCGCGCCCTTGCGCAACACGACTTTGACTTTCTTGGTATTGTGTTTCTTGGAGGCTGAGGATTTTCCGTTCGCTTCCTTGGCGTGCACGGCCGCAGCCGGCGCCAACGCAAACAGCAGGGAAGCCAGGACACCCAGCGCAAGTTTAAACTTAGCCATTCGATAATTCCCCGTGAAGCTGTTGCATTAATGCAGTGTAGCGAAATGCAGAGTAATCGCAAGCCTATTTAACAGTTGGGACAGTATTTATTGCAACAACGAAATACAAATCGTTGGCGATCAGCAAACAAACTCATCCTTAATCAACTGATTGCTTGTGCCCATCGCTGGAAATCGCTATTTGTCCATGAATTTAACAAAGCCGGCCAGCGGCTCGCGTTCCGTGCTCAAGCGGTTCTCGATCTTGTCCGGGTCGGCATAGCCGAGCGCCATGCCGCACACCACCATTTCGCTGGCCGGCACGCCCAGTTCCTCGCGGATGATGTCATGGTAGTGGATGAAGGCCGCTTGCGGGCACGTGTCGAGTCCCCGCGCGCGCGCCGCCAGCATGATATTTTGCAAGAACATGCCATAGTCGAGCCAGGAACCCTGTTCCAGCACCCGCTCGATGGTAAAGATCAGGCCGACGGGCGCATCGAAAAACTGGAAATTGCGTCCATGCTGGGCCGCCATGCCGGCCTTGTCGCCCCGCTCCAGGCCCAGCAGCTGATACAGGTCCAGGCCGATCTTGCGGCGGCGCTCGATGAACGGCGCCGTCCACTGGCGCGGGTAATAGATATACGACGCCGTGCGCGCGGGCGCATCGGGCGCCTTCGGCGCGGCATAGGCGTCGAGGATGCGGCGCGACAGGCGCAGGCGCGCTTCGCCCGACAGCACATACACTTTCCACGGCTGCATGTTGGCGCCCGAGGGCGCGCGCGCCGCCACTTCCAGGATGCGCGCGATATCGTCCTGCACCACCGGCGTGGGCAGGAAGGCGCGGATCGAACGGCGCGACCCAATGACGGCGTCCACGGCTTGTTGCGTCGACTGTGTTTCAGATGCTTGCTTGCTCACTGCCCTGCTCTCCCGCTCTATCTATTTCTTGACCACAAACACCACGCCGACCACGGCCACCAGCATACCGGCGATGCCCAGCATATTAAATGCTTCGCCAAACATCAGCCAGGCCATCACGGCCGTCGTGGGCGGCGTCAGGTACAGCAAGCCCGTCACTTTTGTGGCGTCGCTGCGGCGGATCAGGGCGAACAGCAGGAAGATGGCGCCGATGGATAGCACAAGTACCGACCACAGCAAGGCGCCAATAAAATTCGCCGTCCATTGCACACTGCTGAAATGCCAATCCAGTCCTTCGTAATACAGGGCAAACGGCAACACCACCACGATAGAGGCGGCAAACTGCACTACCGTGCCGGTGCGCAAGTCGAATTGGGGACAGTGGCGTTTTTGATACATGGTGCCGGCCGTCATCGACAGCAAGGCAAACACGCACAGCAGCACGCTTTCCACGGTCAGGCCCACGAGGTTGATCTTGGCATACACGACCAGGGCCACGCCCAGCAAACCAAAGAACAGGCCCAGCCACTGGCGCGGACGCACGGATTCGCCGATCAAGGGCGCGGCGCACGCCGTCAGCACGGGCTGCATGCCCACGATCAACGCGCTCAAACCGGCTGGCATGCCCAGCTTGATGGCGCACCAGACGCCGGCCAGGTAGCCGGCCTGCATCAGGATGCCGGCCACGGCGATCTGGCGGAACTGTCCCACGGGCCACGGCGCGCGCAACAGCAGCACCAGCGGCAGCAGGATCACCAGCACGCCCAGGAAGCGCAGCAGCAAAAAGGTCAATGGTGGCGCGTACGGCAGGCCGAACTTGGCGACAATAAAACCTGTGCTCCATAACAACACGAAGAAGCCGGGCAAGGCCATCGGCGACAGGGTCGTCAAGAAAGAGGCTTTGGGGGCTTTGCCGCTGGCGCCAGCCGCGGCGGGAAGATTGGACATGGTATCAACTCGGGAAACGGGGTCGGCACCGGGGCGCTACGCCAGTGCGGGAGACAAAGTCTAGCATGCTGCGCCGCAATCGTCCCTGCAGCCCCTGGAAACGATAGTTTAAGCACAAACTATTGACACGCAGAAATCAAATATTTCTCTTTAGAAACAATGACTTTTGATGTAAATCTATTCAATTGTTGCATCGCACAAGAATCGCTTGACTTCGTTTTTTTTCGCCGTAGAATAGGGTTTGTTGCGTTGCACAATTCTTGTTCAGCTTGAAAATTTAGATTCACCTGCTTTCCCAAACGGTACACGCAGCATCAAATTAACCAGATTTCGATTTTTTGGAGATTTATATGTTTTCAATTCCTGAGCAATTTTCGTCCGCTACCAAAACCAACCTGGAAGCCCAATTCGCCCTGTTCTCGTCGCTGACGAGCAAAGCCTTCGAAGGCATCGAAAAGATCGTCGAACTGAACCTGACCGCTGCCAAGGCAACGCTGGAAGAATCGACCGCCGCCGCCAAGCAATTGCTGTCGGCAAAAGATCCACAAGAATTCTTCTCGCTGAGCGCTGCTCAAGCCCAGCCTAGCGCCGAAAAAGCCATCGCTTACGGTCGTCACCTGGCTGCCATCACGTCCGGCACGCAAGCCGAATTCAGCAAAGCTGCTGAATCGCAAATCGCTGAAACCAACCGCAAAGTCCTGTCGCTGGTGGAAGAAGTGACCAAGAATGCGCCAGCCGGTTCGGAAAACGCCGTCGCCATCCTGAAAAGCGCCATCGGCAATGCCAATGCAGGCTACGAGCAATTCTCGAAAACCAGCAAGCAAGCCGTCGAAGCCATCGAAGCGAACCTGACATCGGCCGTGAACCAGTTCACGCAAGCAGCTGAAAAAGCCGTTCCGCGCACTGCCAAGTAATTCTGGCGCGACCGCTCCGGCGGTCCGCTGTTACCAGCTCCTCCAGGCATCCATCCCGCACTTCCCCGACGGATGCCATTATGCCCCAGCCTAGCTGGGGCATTTTTTATGCCTGAACACTTCCTGAACGCGATCACTCCCCCAGATACGCCGCCTTCACGCGCGGGTCATCGAGCATGGCGGCCGCGTTGCCGCCCATGGTGACCAGCCCAGAATCCATCACATAGCCGCGGTGCGCCGCCTGCAGGGCCAGGCGGGCATTCTGTTCGACCAGCAAGATCGTGATGCCTTCGGACGAGACCTTGCGGATCACCTCGAAGATTTTTTCCACCATGATGGGCGACAAGCCCATCGACGGCTCATCGAGCAGCAGCAACTTCGGATGGCTCATCAGGGCGCGCGCCATGGCCAGCATCTGCTGCTCGCCGCCGGACAGGGTGCCGGCCATCTGCGCCGCCCGCTCCTTCAGACGGGGAAACACGTCGAACCAGCGGGCGATATCATCCTCGACGCCCACCTTGTCCGTGCGCGTGTAAGCACCCATCATGAGGTTTTCGCGGATCGACATGCGGGTAAACACACCGCGCCCTTCCGGCACCATGGCCAGTTTCCTTTCCACCAGGTGAAACGATTTCGTGCCCTTGAGCGACTCGCCCAGATAGCTGATCGTGCCTTCGATCTTGCATTCAGGCAAAGTGCCCGTGATGGCTTTCAAGGTCGTCGTCTTGCCAGCGCCGTTTGCGCCGATCAGGGCGATCAGCTCGCCCTGATTGACTTCCAGGTCGATGCCTTTCACCGCCTTGATGCCGCCGTAGGCCACGTGCAGGCCCGCCACTTTCAATACAGTCTTGTTCAAGCCATTGTTACTCATGCGTGCGATCCCCCCAGGTAAGCCTCGATGACGGCCGGGTTTTGTTGTATTTCGGCCGGCAAGCCTTCGGCGATGCGCTTGCCATATTCGAGCACCGTGATGCGGTCGCACAGTCCCATCATCAGTTTCACGTCGTGCTCGATCAACAGCACGGTCTTGCCTTCCGCCTTGATCTTCACCAGCAACTCGCGCAGGGCCAGCTTTTCCGTGGCATTCATGCCGGCCGCCGGCTCATCGAGGGCCAGCAGGGTGGGATCGGTCGCCAGCGCACGGGCGATTTCCAGGCGCCGCTGGTCGCCATACGACAGGAAGCGCGCCGTACGGTTGGCGAACTGGGCGATCCCGACGAAGTCGAGCAGTTCCATCGCCCGCTGGCGGATGGACGCCTCTTCTTCGCGCGCCGCCTTGTGGCGGAAGATGGCGCCGAACACGCCCTGGTGCGAGCGCACATGGCGCCCCACCATGACGTTTTCCAGCGCCGTCATGTCGCCAAACAGGCGGATATTCTGAAAGGTGCGGGCGATGCCTGCCTTCGCCACCTTGTGCGGCGCCGACGGCGAATACGGCTTGCCGGCCAGCTCGAAGGTGCCCGTATCGGGCTGGTACAGGCCCGTAATGACGTTGAAGAAAGTGGTCTTTCCGGCGCCGTTCGGGCCGATCAAGCCATAGATCTGCCCTTGCCGGATGGTGATGCCCACGTCCGTCAGCGCCTGCAAGCCGCCGAAACGCTTGTTCACGCCGGCGATATTGAGAATGATCTGTTCGCTCATGCTATCCCTCCCTTAAGCAGACACGACGCCGGTGGATTTATTCGGCTGGTCCACATCGTGGTCTGGCCGGTCCTCGTGCTTCGGCGATGGCCACAGGCCGGCGGGACGGTTGAGCATGATCAAGACCATGGCCAAGCCGTACAGCAGCTGGCGCAGCACTTCCGCCTCGATCACCACATGGCCGAACAGCGCCTGCTGGGCCGGTTCCACCACGTGGCGCAGCACTTCCGGTATCGAGGCGAGAATCACGCCGCCGAGGATCACGCCGGGGATGTGGCCGATGCCGCCCAACACCACCATGGCCAGCACGGCGATCGATTCCGTCAGTGAGAACGATTCGGGCGAAACAAAGCCCTGGAACGAGGCAAACATGGCGCCCGCCACGCCGCCGAACGAGGCGCCCATGGAAAAGGCCAGCAATTTGACGTTGCGCGTATTGATGCCCATGGCTTTGGCGGCGATCTCGTCTTCGCGGATGGCGACCCAGGCGCGGCCCAGGCGCGAATGCTGCAGGCGCTTGGTGACGAACACGACGGCAATGCACAGGAACAGGAACAAAAAGTAATAGGCGTTCACGGAGGGCATGGAAAATCCCGCCACCATGACGGTGCTGTTGGTGCCCGCCTCGCCCGCCAGGTTGACGCCGAAGATGCGGATGGGGTCGATCAGATTGATGCCTTGCGGCCCATTCGTGAAATTGATCGGGTCGTTCAAATTGTTCATGAAGATGCGGATGATCTCGCCAAAGCCCAGGGTCACGATGGCCAGATAGTCGCCGCGCAACTTCAAGGTGGGCGCGCCCAGCAGGGCGCCGAACAGGCCGGCAACAAAGGCGGCCAGCGGCACGATGAGCCAGATCGACAGGTGGATGCCGTTTTCGCGGATTTCCGGTCCCATCAGTTGCACCAGGGTTTCACCCAGCCCCGGATATTGATTCACCACCGATTCGAGCAGGATGGCAAATTGCGGCGACGCCAGCAAGGCCGTCAGGTAGGCGCCCACGGCATAAAAGGCGATGTAGCCGAGGTCGAGCAGGCCGGCAAAGCCGACGACGATGTTCAGGCCCAGGGCCAGCATGATGTACAGCAAGGCCATGTCGATGATGCGCACCCACGAGTTGCCGAACTGGGCGGCAAAAAACGGGAACACCATCAGCAGCGCGGCCAGGCCCAGCATGCCGGCGTAGGCCTTGGCCGGATTCTTTTTTGCGTCGAAGTCGAGTAGTGCCATGATCTTAATCTCCCAGTTTCACGTCAGGCGCGGTCGGCAACGCGTTCGCCCATGATGCCGGACGGGCGCAGGGTCAGCACGATGATCAGCACGACGAAGGCAAAGATATCCTGGTAGTGGCTGCCCAGGAAGCCACCCGTGATGTCGCCGATATAGCCGGCGCCCAGGCTTTCGATAATGCCCAGCAAGATACCGCCCAGCATGGCGCCATAGATATTGCCGATACCGCCCAGCACGGCCGCGCAAAAGGCTTTCAAGCCGGGGATGGCGCCCATGGAAAACTGGATGGACGCATAATTGGCGCCCCACATCACGCCCGCCACGGCCGCCAGCGCGGCGCCGATGGCAAAGGTGGCAACGATGACCTTATCGGAATCGACGCCCATGAGACCCGCCACGCGGGGGTTTTCCGCCGTGGCGCGCATGGCGCGGCCCATTTTCGTTTTTTCCACCAGCAACACCAATCCACCCATCGACAGCGCGGCCAGGGCCAGCAGCAGCACTTGCGTTTGCGAAATCACCGCGCCGCCTATGTTGATAGGGTCGGTCGACAGCAACTGGGGAAATGGCAGCGGATTGCGCGTCCAGATCATCATGGCAAAGGTTTGTAGCAGGATGGAGACGCCGATGGCGGTAATCAGGGGGGCGAGGCGGGGGGCGTTGCGCAGGCGGCGGTAGGCGACCCGCTCGATGATGATGTTGACCAGAATACAGATGGGTATGGCGCCGAGGATGGCGGTGGCCAGTTTCAGGTAGCCGGGCCAGTCCGGCACATAAATGCCCAGCAGCTTGAGGATGGTCAAGCCCACCATGGCGCCAATCATGAGCACATCGCCGTGGGCGAAGTTGATCAGGTTCAAGACGCCGTACACCATCGTGTAACCGAGGGCGACTAAGGCGTACATGCTGCCCAGCACCAAGCCGTTAATGATCTGCTGGATGAATGTATCCATGATTGCCCTATCAAATATGCATTTTTCGGGAACAACTTCCGCCAGAACATGGGTCGCTGATACAAAAACGGCACCGGAGGAAGAATTCCTGCAGTGCCATCCCTGGACCGTTCTCACCAACATGGTGCACGCACTCAAAACGGGCGCAACCTTGCTTAGTCATAACGACAACATATTCAAGCTTGAGGCAATCATAACGATCTTTTGCAAAAACTAAGCTTGGAATAAATCAATCATTTCCGAATTAAATTCGGTTTTGAGGTAACTATTTCATCGATACTCAGCAACCTTGCAGACTCAGGCGACGTCGCGCTTGAGGCCATCGAGGCCTTTCGGCATCGGGAACGTCACGGCTTCCTGCACGCCGTCGAGCGGGCGCACGCTCTTCACGCCACACTCTTTCAAGCGGTCGATGACGGCTTGCACCAGCACCTCGGGCGCCGAGGCGCCAGCCGTCACACCCACGCGCAGCTTGCCTTCCAGCCAGGCGGGGTCGATCTGCGAGGCATTGTCGACCATGTAGGCTGGCGTGCCCATCTTCTCGGCCACTTCGCGCAAGCGGTTCGAATTCGAGCTGTTCGGGCTGCCCACGACGATCACCACTTCCACTTGCGGGGCCATGAATTTCACGGCTTCCTGGCGGTTCGTGGTGGCGTAGCAAATGTCGCCTTTTTTCGGCTCGGCGATATTCGGATATTTCGCTTTCAAGGCCGCAATAATGTCGCGAGTGTCGTCAACTGACAACGTTGTTTGCGAAACATAGGCCAGGCTTTCCGGATTGGCAACCTGCAATGCCGCCACATCGTCGAGCGTTTCCACCAGATGCATGCCCATGTCGGCCTGGCCCATCGTGCCTTCCACCTCGGGATGTCCATCGTGGCCAATCATGATGATCTCGCGGCCTTCGCGGCGCATCTTGCCCACTTCCATGTGCACCTTGGTGACCAGCGGGCAAGTCGCGTCAAAAATGCTCAGGCCGCGCGATTCCGCCTCGGCGCGCACGGCTTTCGAGACGCCATGCGCGGAAAACACGAGCGTATTGCCAGCAGGCACATCATCGAGGTCGTCGATGAAGATGGCGCCCTTGTTGCGCAAGTCGGCCACCACATAGGCGTTGTGGACGATTTCATGGCGCACATAGATCGGTGCGCCAAATTGCTGCAGGGCGCGCTCGACGATTTCGATCGCCCGGTCGACGCCAGCGCAGAAACCGCGGGGCTGGGCCAGTAACAGTTCTTTATCCATCGCTATTCCTTTTTACAGCACCGAAATGAGCTTGACTTCAAAGCGCAGCGACTGGCCGGCCAGCGGATGATTGAAGTCGAACAAGGCCGAGTCCTCGCGCATTTCGCGCAGCACGCCGGCAAAGCGGCCGCCGCCCGGCGCGGCGAAGTCGACCAGGTCGCCAATCTTGTAGTCGGCGCCCGGCACCGAGTTCTCGTCCAGGGTCGCGCGCGAGACCGACTGCACCAGCTCGGGATTGCGCTCGCCAAAGCCTTCGCCCGCGGCCAGCTCGAACGTCTGGTGCGTGCCTTCAGGCAAGCCCAGCAGACGCTGCTCGAGGAATGGCGCCAACTGGCCCTGCCCCAGCATCAAGGTAGCAGGATTTCCGCTGAAGGTAGTGACAATATCAGTACCGTCAACAGTAGCAAGACGATAATGCAGGGTGAGGTAAGCCGCTTCGGTGACGACTGCTGGTTGCTCGTTGGACATAGTAGTTTTCAAGTAACTGGTGCAAAACGATATTGTAAGCCACCCTGAGCCAGCGCGCCCCATGCCATCTCGACGCGGCCATGCTTTTGTCAAAAAACATGGCCGCGCCCGCATCACCTGCCGTCTATCAGACGTTGACGTACGTCAACCCGTCAGCCGTGCTGGCGTGATTGCCGAAGCCCGAGCTGTCTTCCAGGTTGCCGTCGAGCTTCCAGCGTCCCACGGGCCTGTTCACGATGCCGTACTGGCCATAGTCATACACTTCCTTGGGCGTCAGCACGCGGTCGTACAGGATAACGTCCGACAGCTGCCAGGCAGGCGTGCCGTGCTCCAGCGCATCCACGCTGCGGCCGATCACCAGGGGCGTGCCGGTGGCCTGCGCGAATGGCGTCACCATTTTACTGCCCTGTGACATCAGGAAATCGTCAACGTACAGGCTGATGGAACCATCATGCTTGACGGTGTAGGTGCAGCGCAGCCAGCGGTTGGGAGTGTCCACGTTCACGCCGTGACCATTGTTATTGAAGCCCTGACCAGCACTGTTCCGCAGGAACAGGAAAGTCTGGATATCCTGCGTGAGCAGCGTCCATCCTTTCATGTCCGCCTGATGCGCAACAAAAGCCCCGCCCCGGCCGACCATCGAGGAAAAAGCCTGTTGCCGGATACAATACGACAGCGAAAAATCCGCGCTCTCGTAACGCACGGACGACGGCACGGTGAGCTGCAGGCCAGGCTGGAATTGCAAGTTTTCTTCACGCCGAAGCAAGGCTTGGGCGGCACCGGGCGGATGGCGTCGTCGCCGCGCAAGGCGTCCCAGACGGCCTTGCGTCCGTTGCTATAGGGCGGTGCCTCCACCAGGTTCAGACCGTCGTCTTCCATGGACTTCCCCCCATTCCAGTCCCAATAGCACGCCAGTTGCACGCCCGTACGGCGTATGGCGCTCAGCAAGGCGTGCAAGTTGTCTTGCCGTTCGGTATCTTGCAACGCCAGCTCTTGCTTTTTCGACAGGCAAAAGCTGCCAAGGTAATACGGCTTGCCCAGGTCCTTGGTCGCGCGCTGCATCACTTGCAGGTAAGCGAGCGAAGACGAGACGAAGTCGGCCGGCAAATCCGCGCTGTTGTCCAGGGCGCTACTCACATATTCATTACCCGGGAACAGGTTTTCACAAATGCAGTCGACCGGGTCCGGATTCATCAATGGCAGGGTTTCCGTGACGTATTGCTGCAATGAGCCTTGACGGGGCGAAGTATGGGCAATGCCGGCATTACCGGAAGAAATCATGCGCGCCAGGCCATCGTTGTCACGCAGCAATTGCGCCGTCTCCTGGATGATTTCCCGGGTAGCGGTCAAGTCAATCTCCGTCACGTCCTTCAGTTCCTGTGCAGCCATCCAGGCGGCGATGCCGGCGTGGTTGCTGTAACGCTGTGCAAAAGCCTGGGCAAAGGCACGCATGTAGCGACGTGTTTTCGACTGTGGATTGGTCAGTGCGACCCGCGCGGCTGCGGCCTGCTCGTCTTTTGTAGCATCAGTAGCGCCCGCTTCCCCCACCAATTGCGGCACGGCATAGGGATTCCAGAATGGACAGGCGATGATGCCGATGCCGTTGGCCAAGGCGCAATCGAGCAGCGCTTTTACAGCATCCCAGTATTCAGGCCTGATATTGAGCGCGCTTAATGAGTTGTCGTCTGCGAATTTTGGCTGGCCTACGATGGCACCCCAGTTCAAATTGCCAGGTTTTCCGCTAAAAGGCGCCACCATCACCTGGATGTACTTGAAGCCATTGGCGGCAAGATAAGGTAAATCGGTGGTGTAATCGGGATTTTTGTCGCTCGGCGTGAACTGCGGGGCCTTGCTCCAGTTACGGCGCTCCAGATACGCATGCGAATTGAGGCCGATGCCGCTGACCTTGCCCGTATTGACGCCGGCGGCGTTGAACTCTTGCATGACGCCGTTGATAACTTTGATATAAGGCATGACTGCTCCTGCGAAACAAGTGGAAGACATTGAGTTCAGGGCCCTGACTCCCCGTCGCTGCAACTTTCATAGAGTGTAACGACAGGTAAATGATAGCGCCTGAAAATACCCAAGGCAGGCATCTTGGTTTTTTTTAATATGATCTGCCATGAAGGCGAGATAGCGCAGCATGGCCGCGCGCAGACGAGGCGACAATCGTCAGCAGGCGCCGCTTCCGCCTGGGGCGCGGCATGGGAGGAATCATGGGCATCAAGGATTGGCCGGCCCGCGAGCGGCCGCGCGAACGTTTGATCGAGGATGGCGCGCAATCGCTGTCGGATGCGGAATTGCTGGCCGTCTTCCTGCGCACGGGCGTGCGCGGCAAGAGCGCGGTGGAACTGGCGCGCGACACGGTGGAACACTTCGGTTCCTTGCGGGGCCTGTTCGGCGCCAGCCTGGTGAGTTTTTCCGCCGTGCATGGCATGGGCAGCGCCAAGTTTGCCCAACTGCAAGCGGTGCTGGAACTGGCGCGGCGCGCCATCATCGAGGACTTGCAGACGGGCCAGGCTCTCAATTCACCGCACGCCGTCAAGGATTACCTGCGCCTGACTCTGGGCAACCTGCCGCATGAAGCATTTCACGTGTTGTTTTTGGACGTCAAGAACCGCCTGATCACGACCCGGGAAATGTTTCGTGGCACCCTCACCCATACCAGCGTGTACCCGCGCGAAGTGGTCAAGCAGGCGCTGCTGCACAACGCGGCCAGCGTCATGCTGGCCCACAACCACCCGTCCGGCACGCCGGAACCGAGCGAATCGGATTTATTGCTGACGCGCGCGCTGGTGCAGGCCTTGTCGCTGGTGGACGTGCGCACCCTCGACCATTTCGTCGTGGCCGGGCGGCAAGTGCATTCCTTTGCGGAACACGGCCAGATCTAGGCCAGCGCCGCCCTGCTCGCAGTTAACCATGTGTAAACAAGGACATACGTGACAGCAGCGAGACGCTTATCTAACAGTAAACAGCGCTGTTTACCAGTGCTTTCCCCTATGAAGAAGGGCAAAAGTCAAATTGTTAAATTATTTCAATACAACATGACACAATTGTTTTTCGCAAGTCATTGATAAATCTGCTTATTTTGGATATACTCTCGTTTTTCCAATTTGGAATATCTTTAAGGAGTGCGCCATGGCACGTGTTTGCCAAGTCACTGGGAAGAAGCCGATGGTCGGCAACAATGTTTCCCATGCAAACAACAAAACCAAACGTCGTTTTTTGCCTAACTTGCAAAATCGTCGTATTTTTGTTGAATCTGAAAACCGCTGGGTCTCCCTGCGTTTGTCCAACGCCGGTCTGCGCGTCATCGATAAAGTCGGCATCGACGCCGTATTGGTCGATATGCGCGCTCGTGGCGAAAAAGTCTAATTAGCAGAATAAGGGAGCTATCATGGCAAAATCAGGCCGCGACAAAATCAAGTTAGAATCGACCGCCGGTACGGGTCACTTCTACACGACTACCAAAAACAAGCGTACGACGCCTGCGAAAATGGAGATCATGAAATTTGATCCTAAAGCACGCAAGCACGTAACGTACAAAGAAACCAAAATCAAGTAATTGATATTGTGTTCTCTGATGAAAAAACCGCTCCGATGAGCGGTTTTTTTTTCGCCCTGATTTTCAGCCGACTCCCTCCAACTTTACCGGGACGAAAAAAAGGCCCTGGAATCCAGGGCCTTGATATGCTGCAGCAGCTTGTTTATGCATAACTGCGCAGGCGCAATGAAAAATCTTGCAGCGACTTGATGCCCGACGCTTCGGCGCGCGTGCACCAGTCTTGCAGCTTTTGCAGCAATTGCTCGCGCGTAAAGTGGGAACGCTCCCATATGGCGCCCAGTTCCACGCGCATGTGGTGCATGGTTTCCAGCGCCTTGCTGTGCTGGAACAATTCCGACAATTGCTGCTGCTGCGCGCCGGCCAGCTTGCCCGGCTCGCGCTGCATCAGCTTGCGCGACGATTTCAGGAAGCGCTTTTCCAGTTCCGCCTTGTGCTTCAGGTGTTCCAGCTCTTCCTTCCAGGCATGTTTGATCGATTTCGCGTACTTGGCCATCACGTCATAGCGGTTGGCGATGACCGATTGCAAGGTCTCGAAGTCCGCTTCCAGCTTGCCGTGCGAGAACTTCGGTTCCGGCGCCAGCTTTTTCACCTTGGCCAGGCCCAGCATTTCCAGCGCGCGGATATACGCCCAGCCGATATCGATTTCATACCATTTCGACGACAGCTTGGCCGACGTGGCATACGTATGGTGATTATTATGCAACTCTTCGCCGCCGATCAGGATGCCAAACGGAATGATGTTGGTGGCCGCGTCGGCGCAATCGTAGTTGCGGTAACCCCAGTAGTGGCCGATGCCATTGATGATGCCGGCTGCCGTGATGGGTATCCACATCATTTGCACGGCCCACACGGAAATGCCGATCACGCCGAACAACACGAAATTGATGACGAACAGCGACACCACGCCCAGCCAGCTGTATTTGGTGTACAGCTTGCGCTCGATCCAGTCCGTCGGCGTGCCGTGGCCGTACTTGGCCATGGTTTCCATGTTCTTCGATTCAGCGCGGTACAGCTCGGCACCTTCCCAGAAGACTTTCTTGATGCCGCGCGTCACGGGGCTGTGCGGATCTTCTTCCGTATCGCACTTGGCGTGGTGCTTGCGGTGGATGGCCGCCCATTCCTTGGTGACCTGGCCCGTCGTCAGCCACAACCAGAAACGGAAGAAATGGCTGGGAATGGCGTGCAATTCCAGCGCCCGGTGGGCCTGGTGGCGGTGCAGGTAAATCGTGACGCTGGCGATCGTGATATGCGTGACCACCATGGTGTACAGGAAAACTTGCCATGCGGACAGATCAGTAATGCCAGTTGCCATGAACTGCAAAACGTCGTGTAAAACGGAACTCAATGTCATTACTACTACTCCAAGTGGACAGGCATGCGCACGGTCGCTCCAGTGACTCTGGAGGTCCTGCAGAGTTAATTTTAGGCGTAATTGTACGCCCTAATGGGTGCGATCAGGCAAAATCGGAGGCAGGCAGCGAGGTTAAGGCTGGGTGCCGGATGGCGCGGACTCACCCTCTGCCGCACCCGCGAGCGGGGCAGGAGGCGTACCAACAATACGTAATTCGCGTTGCGGAAACGGTACAGTGACCTTATGTTCCTGCAAGGTGCGCCAGATGGCGCGGTTCACATTCGACTTCACACCGCCGGTGCCGTTTTCCGGATCCGCGATCCAGAAGCCGATCTGCACGTCGAGGCCGTCGGCGCCAAAACGCACGAGGGTGGCCGATGGCGGATTGCTTTGCGACACACGCGGCACCTTGGCCGTCGCCGCTTCCAGCAAGGGGAAGATGACATCGAGATCCGTTTCATAGCCCACCGACACGGCCGTCGACAGCCAGACCATGCGGTTACTCAGCGACATGTTTTGCACGCCGCCGGAAATCAGCATTTCATTCGGCACGATGGATTCAACGCCATCACCACCCAATAACACAGTATAGCGCGTATTGATTTGCGTCACCTTACCCGTAAATTGACCGACAGTGATCATGTCGCCGATGGTCAGGCTGCGGTCGAGCAGGATGATGAAGCCGGAGACAAAGTTCGCGGCGATCTTTTGCAAGCCAAAACCCAGCGCCACGCCAAAGGCGCCGCCAAACACGGATAGCACCGTCAGGTCGATGCCCACCAGCGACAGGCTGACCAGCACGGAAACGAGGATCAGCACGGCGCGCCCCATGCGCGACAGCACCACGCGCAAGGAAGTGTGCAGACCCTGCATTTTCATCAGGCGCTCGTCGAGCGAGGTGCCGGCCCACATGGCCAGCACCAGCAGCACGGCCACCGAAATAGCGGCTTGCAAGATGGCAGCCACGGAGACCTTGTTGCGTCCCAGCGGCACGACGATGCTTTCCAGGAAGGTATGCAATTCCGGCCACAGGCCCGTGATGTACATGGCCATGCCGGCCCACACCACGACTGTAAATATCTTTTCCAGCAACAACATGGTGGGACTGATGTCGCCATGACGGGCAAAAATGCGGCGCAGCACATAAAAACCGAAGCGCACCAGCGCCATCGAGGTGCACAGGGGGATGGCAATACTGAGCAGGTTCACCGACTGGAACTTGGCCAGGAAATGTTGCGCAATGCCCAGCAGCATGGCCGCCAGCACGGGCGTCAGGATGCGGATGAAACTGTCCGTGCGCTGCAAGGTTTCCGGCGTGGCCGGGACAGCGGCCGCTTCCGCCCGCTGGTGCAGGAATTCGCGCAACTGCCGCACCAGCAGCCAGCTCAGGGCCAGGCAAGCGACGATGAGCAGCGCCTGCCACAGGATGGCCGGTTGACGGAAATCATTGACAAAATCAGTGATCAGGTTGAGCAGCGGGGTTTCATTCATGGCGCAAGAGGTCCGGAAGGTGGGACAGAGGTGGTACGGATGGGCATCTAGCCCATGCCGCCAGGCGGGCTGGCGGCATTGAAAGCGGCCACTGCAGGGTGCAGCGGCGGCCCGTGACAGGCTTACTCGGCTTGTTCAGCGTCAACGTCGTCGGCCGGTTTCTCATCGGCGTAGACTTTTTTCGGCATGATCTTGCGCTCGAACACGGCGGCGAAGAAGCCGTCGGTATGGTGCAGGTGCGGCAACAATTTCAGGTAATCGCCCATTTCCAGCTCGATCTTCTGTTCGGCCAGCACCTTGTTCATCGGCACCAGGGTGAAGTCCGGATGCGCCGCCAGGAATTGCTCGGCGATAAAATCGTTTTCTTCGTTCAGGAAGCTGCAGGTGGCGTACACCAAACGGCCGCCGCCCTTGACCAGGCGCGCCGCGCCGGCCAGGATGGCTGCCTGCTTGGCTTGCAGCTCGACGATGGAATTCGGTTGCTGGCGCCATTTCACGTCCGGATTGCGGCGCAGGGTGCCCAGGCCGCTGCACGGGGCATCGACCAGCACGCGGTCGATCTTGCCGGCCAGGCGCTTGATCTTGGCATCACGCTCATGCGCGATCTGCACCGGATGCACGTTCGACAGGCCGCTGCGGGCCATGCGCGGCTTCAGCTTGGCCAAACGCTTTTCCGACACGTCAAACGCATACAAACGGCCCGTGTTGCGCATCAGCGCGCCCAATGCCAGGGTCTTGCCGCCCGCGCCGGCACAGAAATCGACCACCATCTCGCCGCGCTTGGCGCCGACGATCTGCGACAGGATCTGGCTGCCTTCATCTTGCACTTCGATGGCGCCGCTCTGGAACAAAGGCATGTTTTGCAGCGAAGGCTTCTTGATCACGCGCAAACCCAGCGGCGCATATGGCGTCGGCGTGCTGAGGATCGGTGCTTCGGCCAGGGCCAGCATCACGTCCTCACGCGTGGCCTTGAGCGAGTTGACGCGCAAGTCCAGCGGCGCCGGCGCGTTCAGCGCATCGGCCAGCTTCATGGTTTCCGCTTCGCCGAACTGGGCGATCAGCTTGTCGAACAGCCAGGTCGGCATGTTGGCGCGCATGTTCGACGGCATCAGGCTGCGGTCGATCTGCGTGATGCGTTCCAGCCATTCCACTTCTTCTTCCGTCAAGCCGCCCAGGGAGTCGGCACCGACCGCTTCGGCCAGGCCGAGGATGGTCAGGCGGCGCATGGTCGGGCCACTGCCCGCTTCGGCGAAGTCCGTGAAGAACGATTTGTTGCGCAGCACGGCATAAATACCTTCGGCGATGGCGCCGCGTTCGCGCGAACCGAGGCGCGGATGGTCGCGGAAATAGCGCGACAGGGTGGTGTCGGCCGGGGCCGTGAAACGTAAAATTTCGCGCAATACTTCTTCAGCATTGGCAAGTATCGCTGGTGGCAATCTCATTGTTATTCTTCCTGTAATATTTTATTGAGGGTCCACGCGGACCTGGCCATGCTCGACTGACAGTTTATCGTCAATGAACAGGCGGATGGCGCGCGGGTAAAGCAGATGTTCCTGTACCAGCACGCGCGCCGATAAGCTCTCTTCTGTGTCGCCTGGCAAGACGGGGACTTTCGCGCTCGCCACGGCCGGGCCATGATCGAGCTCGGCAGTCACGAAATGCACGGTCGCGCCGTGTTCCGTCATGCCCGCCTCGAGCGCCTGGCGGTGCGTCGCCATGCCCGGGAACAGCGGCAGCAGCGACGGATGGATATTCAGCATGCGCCCCGCGTAATGCTCGACAAACGGTTCTGTGAGGATGCGCATGAAACCGGCCAGCACGACCAGGTCGGGGGCAAAGCCGTCGATCACGGCTTGCAGCGCCGCATCGAACTGTTCGCGGCTGGCATAATCCTTGTTGGCAACGACTGCCGTCGCTATCCCATGTTCCGCGGCAAAAACCAATCCCTGGGCATCGGCCCGGTTACTGATGACGGCGGCAATCCGGGCTGGCCATTGCTCGGCTTGCGCCGCGCGTACGACCGCTTCCATGTTGCTGCCGCGTCCGGAAATGAGGATAACGATATTTTTCATAGCGCGCATTGTACCCGCTATGGCGATGCGAATCTAGAAAGGCCGGTATTATTGTTGCGGCGCAACATAGGCGCCGGAGCGCCGCAGCCGCCCGGCGATGCCGATTGCCGTCTGCATGGGAGGCCGGTTTTACGGCGCCACGGCAAGAGTAAGTATTTACTCGAACGAATAGAAGACGCGGAACGGCACTTTCTTCTCGGCCCAGTAGTCGGCCGCGTCGCGGAACACGTCGAGCAGGATCTCGCGCGCTTCCTTGTCGAATTTTTGCGTATTTGGCAATTGCTCGAGCACCACCAGAAAGCCTGTTTGCGTACCGGCCTTGTGCATGGTGTCCATCAGGCACAGGCGCAAGGCATCAAAATTCTTCGCCAGGTTTTTCGGAAACAGGAATGCTTCTGCAATAATACCGATGACTTGTTGTTTGGTCTGTCCAGCGTTGCAATGCGCATATAAAAAGTGCTGCCCGAGACGGATCGCCTCGTCTTGTAACTCGGTCACGCGAAAGGCACGGATGGACTGGACAAGGTTGGGCGGCACGGTTAGTAACAAACTCATTTTTCCCTCAAATCGACCTGTTATGTATGGATTTTCTAGCTGCTCTTCTTATTGCATCCCCGCACGCGGGTCAATGCGCACGCGGTGATTCGATCTGTATCAACTTTTATGCGATTCAGTGCGATTTTATATAAGCCATACGCGTATTAGGGTAACGTGTTGTCCTGTATGAATCAACCCGAATATGATGTCAAACGCAAGATTTGTTACAAACCGCTGGTTTCAAGTCACTTCAACATCCTGTATCGATTGAAAGTGCATGTTACAGACTGTGGGGCAAGGGGCTCGGGCTGTTACATTTTGTTGCCATGCGAAACACTTGTCCCGGTCTGGCGGGATTACTATAGTCCCAAGTTGTAAAAAATACCCTGAAAGATTCTCTACATAATGAGGTTAGAAATGAACTTGCAAGCCAAATTGATGATGTCAGCCCTTTGTATCGGCACATTGCCACTCGCCCAGGCCGCCGACTTTGAAGATTTCGGCAAGGTCGTGCGCGTCGTGCCGCAAGTGGAACAGATCAATCGTCCACGCCAGGAATGCCGTACGGAATACGTGCAAGTACAGGCACCGCCGCAGCAGCGCAGCGCTGGCGGCTCCATCGTCGGCGGTATCGCCGGCGCCCTGCTCGGTAGCCAGGTCGGTGGTGGCAATGGCCGCACGGCCGCCGCTGCTGCTGGCGCGATTGCCGGCGCCGTCGTCGGCGACCGCGTCGACAACCAGAACAACTACCAGGGCGGCATGCAGGAACAAGCCGTCAAGCAATGCCGCCAGGTCGATCACTGGGAATCGCGCAACAATGGCTATCAGGTCACCTACGACTACCGCGGCCGCAACTATACGAGCATCATGTCCTACGATCCGGGCGAACGCGTCCGTCTGCGCGTATCGATCGAACCCGCACAGCAGTAAGCGCGACAACCGGCCCGTAGCATGCCAGCCCCAGCGGCTGGCATTTTTTATGGCGCCACGGCACGGGCTATAATGCGGCACACTTTCAGGCCGCCTTATGCTTATCAAACGAAAATCCATCGAACAAGTCGAATCCTCGCGCCCTGCGCGCAAGCCCCGTTATGCCCCTGTCACCCTGTCCGAAATGGATGGCGTGCGCTATTTGCATTTCGGCACGGAATGGGTGCAGGGCGCCATGCGCATCCGCAAGCCGGACTGGCCGGAGCTCGAATACGCGCAGCAGATGATGGCGTGGATGCTGTGGATCGAGCAACCGCAGCGCCTCGCCCAGCTGGGCCTGGGCACGGCGGCGCTGACCAAGTTCTGCTACCGCCAGTTCCCGCAGGCGCAAGTCGATGCCATCGAACTGAATCCTTCCGTTATCACCATCTGCGCCTCGATGTTCAAGCTGCCGCCCAACGACGAGCGCCTGCACGTGCGCGAGATGGATGCGCTCGACTACGTCAACGACGAGGCCAACCACGGCACCCTGGACGCGCTGCAGGTGGACCTGTACGACGCCACGGCGCGCGGTCCCGTGCTAGACAGCGCGGATTTTTATACCGCCTGCTGCGCCTGCCTGGCACCGCACGGCATCATGACGGTCAACCTGTTTGGCGACCACCCCAGCTACGCGAAGAACATCAAGGCGATGAAGTTTGCGTTTGAACAGGTGATCTGCCTGCCGGAAGTCCATGATGGGAACGTGGTGGCGATCGCTTTCAAGACGAAAGTGGCACTCGGTGCCGAAGCGCAAGCGGCCTTGCTGGAACGGGCCAAGCAGATCGTCGCCGAGACCAAGCTGCCCGCCAAGACCTGGGTCAAGGGCATCGTCAGCACCCTGTAAGCGCCGGCACACCCACGCAAGGCCGGCAGCCCTGAAAGGCACCGGCCATGCCCGCTTCCTCTCCTCCTTCTCCCAACGCGCCGCTGGAACTGCCGCAACTGCTGACCTGGCTGCAGGAAGACGGCTTGCTCGACGCGGCACAAGCGGGCTCCATCGTCGCCCAAGCCGCCCTGCTGCCGGCGCCGCCCTTGCATCCGCTATGCAGCATCGCCCACGGCGCGCTGACGCTCGATACCCTGTGCGCGTGGCTGGCGCAACGCGCAAGCCTGCCGTACCTGCGCATCGATCCCTTGCACATCGATTTCAGCCAGGTGGCCGACGTCATGACGGCCGGCTATGCGGCCCGTTTCAACATCCTGCCCGTGGAAAGCACGCCAGAACGCATCGTCATCGCCACGGCCCAGCCGTACGCGCTGGCTTGGCAGGCGCAGCTGGGGAATCTGGCGCCACGCAAGCTGAGCTTGGTCATCGCCAACCCGCTGCACATCGCCGACGCCATCGCGCAATTTTTCAGCCTGGCCAGTTCCGTCAAGGTGGCCCGGCAGGCCTCCACGCAAGACCTGGCGCTGCGCCACAATTTCGAACAACTGGTGGAGCTGGGGCGCAACAAGACCAGCCTCGACGCCAACGACCAGCACGTGGTGCACATCGTCGACTGGCTGTGGCAATACGCGTTTGCCCAGCGCGCGTCCGACATCCATTTGGAACCGAAGCGCGACGCGGGCCTCGTGCGCCTGCGCATCGATGGCCGGCTGCACCAGGCCTATCAATTGCCGCCCGTGGTGCTGCTGGCCATGACGGCGCGCATCAAGTTGCTCGGGCGCATGGACGTGGTGGAAAAGCGCCGCCCTCAGGATGGCCGCATCAAGACGCGCAATGCGCAAGGCCAGGAAATCGAACTGCGCCTATCCACCTTGCCCACGGCCTTCGGCGAAAAGCTCGTCATGCGCATCTTCGATCCCGAGATCGCCATCAAGAGCCTGTTTGATCTGGGCTTTCCGCCCGCGGACGCCGAACGCTGGCGCCAGTTGACGGCGCGTACGCACGGTATCGTGCTGGTAACGGGTCCCACCGGTTCGGGCAAGACCAGCACCCTGTACAGCACCTTGAAGGCGCTGGCCGGCAGCGAAGTCAATGTATGCACGGTGGAGGACCCCATTGAAATGGTCGAACCGGCCTTCAACCAGATGCAGGTGCAAACCCAGGCCGGCATCGAACTGTCGTTTGCCGATGGCGTGCGGGCGCTGATGCGGCAAGATCCCGACATCATCATGGTGGGAGAAATCCGCGATCTGGCCACGGCCGAGATGGCCATGCAGGCGGCACTGACCGGCCATCTGGTGCTGTCGACCCTGCATACCAACGATGCGCCCTCGGCCGTCATGCGCCTGCTGGAACTGGGCTTGCCTGCCTATCTGCTGGAAGCGTGCCTGATCGGCGTGCTGGCGCAGCGCCTGCTGCGCTGCCTGTGCGCGGGCTGCAAGCAACTGGACACCGCCCCGGGCGAATCCTCATGGCAGCGCCTGACGGGCGGCCAGCTGGAACGGCCGCAGGCCACGTACCGCCCGGTTGGCTGCGCCCTGTGCCGGCACAGCGGCTACCTGGGACGTGCCGGCATTTATGAACTGCTGAGCGTGACGGAAACGTTCGGCCAGCTGGTCAAGGCGGGCGCCGACCTGCACGCGCTGCGCCGCCAGAGCATCCTCGACGGCATGACGCCGCTGCGCCTCGCCGGCGCGCGCAAGATCATCGACGGCACGACCAGCATCGATGAAGTGCTGAAGCTCACGGCAGCCCTGCATTAGCTGGCCAGCACTTTCTCGCAGGAATGCTTTGCATTCTTTTTCAACTGATATATAATGCGGCCTCTTTCGGGTCGTTAGCTCAGCTGGTAGAGCAGCGGACTTTTAATCCGTTGGTCGCAGGTTCGAATCCCGCACGGCCTACCACGAATGCGCAGTACTAAAAAGCCCATCCTCACGGATGGGCTTTTTCCGTTTCCGTGACCCTCGCGGTTATACTGGCGCTTCGTCTTGCCAGCCCTGAAAGAAACGCATGAAACTTGCCGCCACCTTCCTCCTGGCCGCCGCCTGCCTGTCCGCGCAGGCGCAAGCACAAGTACAGCCGCCCATCGTGCTCGACGGCCAGTACAGCGCGCGCACGGACGAGATGAGCTTGCAGATCATCGGCAACCGCGTCTGCTTCGTGCCCGACAAGGCGCAATGGGGTCGTTTGCCCCGCCCCGCAGCGACGCACGATGCGTGGTTCTGCTTTTCCAACGATGGCGAGGCGCGCCGCCTGCTGCGCGTGCCCGCGCGCCAGGCCGACAATTGCGGCTGGCAAGCCCGCGCGCGCATCGTCATCGACACCTATCAAGCGTATGTGGAACAGGGCGATGGCAACGACATGGCGCGCCTGGCGTCGGTGATCAAGGTGGCGCAACCGAATGCCATCGCCTGCGAATAGTTTTAATCGAGTTCGTATTCCTGCAGATAGCGCGCGAACAAGTCACCATCGGCCAGCGGACACGCAAACCCGGCGCCCCAGTCAGCCAGCAACAGCTGCTCTTTCAAAGGCAGCAGCAACAGTTCAGGCATGCCATCGCTGCACCACAAATCCACCACGATGCCCTTGTCGTCCAGGCCGGCAAACAGGGTCTCAGTCTTGTCGCCGCCAAAGGCCAGCACGTTCTTGCATTCCACCCGGTAAGTGCTGTAGCCCGTGTAGACGGCGTCATACGGCGGCATGGCATCCGCCAGCGCCAGCCGCAGTTGATCGGCCGTGAGGCCCAGTGCGCGCATCTGCGACGGCGGCGCCTCGGGTACGTACATCTCCGTCCAGCCGGCGCCGCTGCGGTGTGCGTCGGCGAACGCCTGCTGCTCGCCCATCTGCGTCAAACAGTGCTGCAAATTATCCAGCGGCAGCAATTCGATCATGCAAAAATCGTCTTCGTGGTAATACGCTTCGCGCATGCTTCAATTCTCCAGCAAATCTTGCAGTTGCGCATTGCGCCGCGCCGTCAGCAGGCCGGCCCAGGTGTCGCTGGTGACGGACGGATAGCGCGCGGCGCCGAAATTCATCCAGGCATCGCGGTACGCCAGCCACAGGCGCTGGGTGGCGCGGACCCCATCCTTGCCCACGGCGCCCGCATAGGTTTCCGCCGGCTTTTTCATCAGCTTGCCGTAGATGGCGTTGAGTTCCTTGTCGAGCGCCGCCACCTGCGCCTTCGACATGCTTGCAGGCAGCTTGCCCGCTTCGTATTCACGCAGATCGTGCGCCAGCAGATCGAGCTCGGCCGTACGGGCCGCGATACTCAGGGCGGCGCGCGCCGTGCCGCTCAAATCCGCTTCATGGGCCGCGCGCGCATCGGCAAACTTGCTTGCCGCCGTCTGCAGCTTTTGCAGCGAGGCTTGCGCCACGGCAGGCATGCTTACACTGACTTTGCCTGCAGTCTGCGCGCGCACGCGCTGCTTTTGCCGTGCATCGATGGCGCCGCACACGCCCATCATGTAGCCGCTGGTGATGTCGTCGCACCAGTCCATCATGCCGCGCCCGCTGGCATTGATCTGCTGCAAATGTTCGATGCGGCCCTGCATCTCGGCCGGCGCCGCATCGATGCTGCACGCATACTTGAGCGCCAGCAACGGGGCCTTCTGCACGCCCTGTCCATTCTGGTACAGCATCATCAGCACGGCGCTGTTTTGCGTTGCCACGGCGCAATGGCGCACGGGACGCCAGTCCGCGGGCTTGGGCGAGGACATACTCTTGGTATCGTAATACAGGTCCGTCGCCTGGCATTGCTGCAAGGATGCCACGGCGGATGGCGCCGGCAGGTCGGCGGGCGGCGCCGCCGCATCCTTGACCTTCAGACAGCCCGCATACCAGGCCGTGCTTTCCGCGTGACCCACGCCCATGGCGCTGGTATTCGGGTACGGTGCGGCGGCAGCGGCAAAGCCCGGGGCGGCAAGCAGCGCGCCCGCGCCCAGCAATAGCGTTTTCAATAAAGATAGACAAATTTTCATGGTCAAGCAGCGCCAGCGTGAGTAAAGCGGCAAGTTTAACTGATCGAATACGCCATGCCCGTCCGCCATGCGTGCGCCTGCCTGGTAAGTAACGGTTCATGGCCTTGGCAGTGGAGGAATCGATGGGCAATAATGTTGCCCGCTGTACTTTTTTCACTTCCCGGACCACGCCCATGACCTCACCCCGTCTTCGCCGTTCCCTCGGCTCCCTGCTGATCGCAGCAGCCTGCGCCTCGCTTGCCCACGCCGCCGATACCACGGCGGCTATACCAGTTGCCGCCACGCAAACGCAAGCCAAACACGCCATCACGCATGAAGACGTGTGGCTGATGAAACGGGTGGGCGCGCCCGTCGCCAGCCCGGATGGAAAGTGGGCCGTGTTTTCCGTGGTCGACAGCGCCTACGATAGCAAGGAGCAATGGTCGGACCTGTGGGTCAAGTCGCTGCTTGACGACAACCCCGCGCGCCGCCTGACTTATTCAAAGGGTGGCGAAGGCGCCGTGGCCTGGTCGCCGGACAGCCGCCAGTTGGTGTTCGTCGCCAAGCGTGACGGCGATGAAGCGGGACAGATTTACCGCCTCGACGTGGCCGCTGGCGGCGAAGCGCAGCGCCTGACCTCGCTGACCCTGGGCGCGCGCATGCCGAAATGGAGCCCGGACGGCAAGCAATTGCTGTTCATCAGCGATATCTATCCAGGCAACAAGACGGAAGCCGACGTCAAGCAAAGCGCCAAAGAACGCAAGGAACGCAAGGTCAGCGCCCGTTCGTATGAAACGACGGCGCCCCGCTATTTCGACAAATGGCTGACCGACAAGCAAGTGCGTCTGTTCATCGTCGATGCGCAGCCTGAGGCGAAAGGTGAAAACACACCGCGCGACATCCTGTCAGGCACGCAACTGGTCACCCTGCCGGGCTTTGGCGGCGGCCAGGGCGACGAGGGACAATCGCTGGACGCCGTCTGGGCGCCGGATGGCAAGGCCGTCGTCTTCAACGCGGCCACCAACCGCGATGCTGCCCAGCGTGAAGCCGTGGTTTCGCAACTGTATTTGCTGCCCGTGGCGGGCGGCGAAGCGCAGCGTTTGACGCAGGACAAACATAGCTACGGTGCCTTGAGATTTACCGCCGACGGCAAGACTCTGTTCGCCTTGAGCGATGCGCAAACGCCAGGTAAAGTGTACGACGTGAAACGCCTGGCCAGTTTTGCCTGGCCAATGAGCAACCCTGCGCCAAGTATATTGACGGCCAAGCTGGACCGGTCGATTTCGCGCTTCGTGCTGCCCGAAGGCGGCAAGCGCGTCATCTTCAGCTACGAACATGCAGGCCTGGAAAAGCTGTACTCGATCGACGCCAAGGGTGGCGACGTGCGCGAGGAACCATCCTTGCCAACGGGCAGCATCAATTCTCTGAGCAGCGGCGGCAAGGCCCTGGTGGGCGTGTGGGAATCCGCCATCAATCCGCCGGAAATCTATGCCTTCAATGGCAAGCAGCCGAAGCGGCTGACGGCCTTCAACACGGACAAGGCAAATAAAATCGACTGGCAGGCGCCCGAACACTTCTGGTTCACCACGGCCGATGGCCGCCAGATCCACAACATGCTCGTCAAGCCCGCCAACTTTGATCCGAACAAGAAGTATCCGCTGTTTACCGTCATCCACGGCGGCGCGGCCAGCATGTGGCGCGACCAGTTCGTGCTGCGCTGGAACTACCATTTGCTGGCCAAGCCCGGCTATGTCGTACTGCTGACGGACTACAAGGGTTCCACCGGCTATGGCGAGGAATTCTCGCGCTCGATTCAGTTCGACCCCTTGAAGGGACCGGGCGATGAAGTCAACCAGGGCGTCGATGAAGCCATCAAGAAATACGCCTTCATCGACGGCACGAAACTGGCCGCCGGCGGCGCCAGCTATGGCGGCCACCTGGCCAACTGGCTGCAGGCGACCACCACGCGCTACAAGGCCATCGTCTCGCACGCGGGCGAAATGGACTTGATCATGCAATGGGGCACCAGCGATGGCGGTTTCGGCCGTGAAACCAATGCGGGCGGCCCCGTCTGGTCGGACCTGCCCGTGTGGCGCGACCAAAGCCCGGTCATGCAAGCGGGCAACCATGAAAAAGGCACGGGGTTTACCACCCCCATCCTGATCACCGTGGGCGAACTCGATTACCGCGTGCCGGCCAACAATGCCTTGATGAACTTTGCCGTACAACAACGCCTGGACGTGCCGGCGAAATTGCTCGTGTTCCCGGACGAAAACCACTGGATCTTGAAGGGCGAGAACAGCCGCTTCTTCTACAGCGAAGTGGAAGGCTGGTTAGCAAAGTACTTGAAATAAACCTGCTGCACGCTTCTTGAAAAGCCAGGCTCCGCTCATGCGGGCCTGGCTTTTTTCATGCGGGCTGGGCGGCGGCCACGGCCGCGAACAGGGCTGGATTGTAGGTCAGCATCAGGGTGCGGATGCGGCCCGCGCCATAGCCGGCCACGGAAGCGCCCAGCTGGTGGCCGGCGAAGATCCAGCCAAACACCATGCCCGCCTGCTCCCGGCCAAACGTGGCGCCCACCAGCTTCACCGTGGGCACCACGGTGGCGGCTGGCAGCGATCAAGCCCAGGGCCACGCAGATGACATTGCGCAAGCTGAAGCGCTCCATCAGGATGGCGGCAAACGGCCCCATCAGGCAAAACAGCACGAAGCACACGGCCAGGGCCGAGGAAATCTGCTCGGCATCCCAGCCAAATTCGCGGTTCAAGGGCTGCCTCAGCGTCCCCGGCAAGCCCAGCGCGGCCGACGAGGTCAAGGCGGTGAGGAAAGTAATGGCGACGATGCCCCAGGCAAAGTGGAGGCCGCACCGCTCCAGCCATTGCGAAAAAAGATAAGAAAGCATGCCGCCCTCATGAGAAAAAGTGGATACCGATCCACACCAGCCGGTGGGATTTTTCTCATGCTGCATTATGATCGTAATTTATACAGCCGAGAAACTGGAGCATCACTGCTGCGTGCCGCTCCAGTCCTGGCTGCAAGTTTTATAAAAAATGCCGCCTACTTCACCTTCAAGCCATTCTTCACATCCGTCACGCCTTCCACGCCACGGGCCAGGTCGGCGGCTTTTTTCACTTGTGCCTGTGTCGGCACGAAGCCGCTGAGCATGACGACGCCATTCACCGTTTCCACGTGCACGTCCAGCGCTTTCAAGTCATTGTCCTTGACGAGGTCTGCCTTGATCTTGGTGGTGATGACGGAGTCTTCCACTGCCACCTTGGTGCTGCTGGCCGCATTGCGCGTCACGCAGGCAGCCTTGGCCGTCGCATCCATGGCGTCGCAATTTTCCTTCGTGGTGGCAGGCGGATTTTGCGCGACGTTGGTGCCGGCCCTGGCGCCCGTGTTGGCGTCAGCCAGCGCGGCCGTTTTCGCCGCCTTGGCATCATTCATGCACGTGGTTTTTTCGGCGCCCTTGCGGTCGCCGCACTTGGCCTTGTCCATGTCATACTCGGCATTGGCGACGTCCTTGCGGGCCTTGCCCAGTTCGCGCGGCGTGTTGCGGTATTGGGCCACGGCATCCGAATCGGCCTTGACGCGCGCCACCTTGGCTTCTTCCACGCAGACTTTTTTCGCGTTGCCGCTGTGGGCATCGCAAGCGGCCTTGGCCTGTTTGTAGTCTGCCGTTGCCTTGTCCGTCAAACTCTTGTACGAGGCATCCTGCGCATACGCGGGTGTGGCGGCAAGCAGGGCGCTGGCACTGGCGGCCAGCATGAGTGCGATCATTTTGTTCATGATGATTCCTCTCTGGTTAGTGATACCCAGATTAGACCCCTGCCGGACGCAAAGCTCCGTGCGACAGCACACGCTGACAGGGCATCCGCGTAAAAATCAGCGTTTATTTGTCACCGCTCAAGCCCTTCCGCCACAATACTTGCGCCTGTTCAAATGGTGAAGCGGCCCCAGCAAATGCGCCTTCGCCATCGGCCAGCGCCAGCCATGCCTGCGTGGCGTGCGAACCGCCCGCGCTATCGCCACCGGCACGCACGCCGCGCATCCAGGCCAGCACATCAGGGTATTGCCCGGGGTGGCGTCCATGCATCCAGGCCAGGGCCACCAGGTCCGCATAGGCCTCTTCGCGGCGCGTCTCGCGCAGCTCCTGCGCCAGCGGTGTCAACTTGCCGCGCTGCATGCTGGATGGTTCGATAAAGCCGCGTGGCAAGGCGTGCCAGTCGCCCTGTGCATAGCGCTGGCAATGGCCGATTTCATGCGCCGTCATCGCTTCCATCATCAGGCCATGGCGCTTGGGTGGCACGCCCTGCAAGACACTGTCCGCCTGCACATTGCCGCGCAGCGACAGCACCAGCTTGCAGCGCCCCGCTTTGTAGCCCAGCGCCAGCGGCACGGCACCGGGCGCATCCTGGGGTTGCACGATGATATCGATGGGCAAACCTTGCGCGCGCGCAAACGCGATGACGGGCTGGCCCGCCTGCAGCCAGCGGCTTTCCAGATCGGTGAGCTGGGCGGTAGCCACGGCGGGCACAGGAGACAAAACGATGAGCAAGCTCATCAGCAAGAGCGGATTTGGCATGGGATCGATGGGGGAAAAAGGATATACCACTGCAGAGTAAGCGGTAAAAATATTTCCACAAGGAAATACTGGCAACTTTTCATAAATAAAGACGAAAAAAAACCGGCGCAGATGCACCGGCTTTTCACTCTGACAATGCAGCGTCAGGGTCAGGTTTATTTCTTCGTCGCTTGATCCAGGGCGCGGGCCGTGACGAATTCCGGGCGGATATCGTTCGGCACGGCCTTCATCTTGTCGAGCGCGACCTGCACTTCAGGACGGATGACCACGTACTTGCTCATCAAGTCTTTCGCGCGCGCATAGTCGCCCGTCGCCTCGATGGTCAAAAATTCACGGTCCAGGTCGATCACGGCCTGTTTGATCTTGGAAAAGTCGACGCCGAATTTGCCGTCGCCCAGAGACACAAAACCACCCTTGTCGAGGATGTAATTCATCTGGATGGCCATGCCGCGCGCGTGCGAATCCGTCAGGCCGAAATGCAGGGTGCGGAAACCGGAGGCGAGGAAGGTGTTGTACAGCTTGCGCTCGGCCACGTCGCCCTGGCCCAGGGTATCGTTAAGTTGCCCTTTGTCCATCATGTAGCGCAGCACAAACAAGCCCGTGATGTCGGCCTTGGCCTCCTCGATGGTGGAATACGCTTCCTTCAAGTCCTGGCGCGGCGTGGATGGCTTGCCATCGACGACGGTGGCATGCGGGCCCAGGCCGTGCATGATTTCATGCGCGAGGATGTGCGTGAAGAAGGAATTGAAGTCCACGTCCTGCTGCGCTTCGGGCGCGAGCACCAGTTTCGAGATCGGCGTCAGGGTGGCCTTGAACTTGGCTTCCTGCACGTTTTTCAACATCACGCGCTTGGAGCCGCGCGCGCTGATGATGCGTTCGTCATTGGGCAGGTTGTAGGCGGCCGTCTGCACGGCCATGTTGCCGTCGCCGGCGCCATACACCTGGTTGACCACCACCATCGGCGCCAGCGCGCCCACTTTCGGGTTGCGGTATTGCGCGTCGAGCGGCAGGTTGTCTTCCAGCTCTTGCATGTGCTTGGCGAAGAAATTGAGCTTTTGCGTTTCCGCCTGGTCGCGGATGTTCACATAAGCCTCGAACGCGGCCTTGTAGCCGAACAGCTCGTCGTTATACGTTTCATACGGGCCGATGGTGATGTCGACGGGCGAATCGAGGTCCATCCAGGCGAAGTCCGATGGCAGGTAATCGTTGTCGAGGAAAGCCTTGGCGCGCAGGGTGAGGAATTTCTTCAGGGAAGCATTGTCCGTGGCGGTCGCCGCCTCGTCGAGCAGCCTGGCCAGCTGTTTCAGCTCTACCTTGTACTCGTCCGAATACTTGACGGTCTGATACTTCCCATCCTTGCCCGCGCGAATCGTCGTGAAGAACCATTGCGCCTGCTGCTTGCCGTCCGGCGACAAGCCGCTCATCCACGATTCCAGGCTAGCCTTGGTGGCGCCCTGCGGATAGAAATTGCCCGCTTCCGGCTTGTGCGCGGGAATGGCGATGCCGGCATAGCTGGCCGGCATGAACGAGGCGTGCGCGTCGAGCACCGACCATGGGCCCTTGTTGATCCAGAAATAATTCAGACGGGCCTGGCCCAGCGCCGACTTGTCTTTCTTCAGCGCCGCCCACAGCGCTTCGTTGCCGGACCAGCGCTGGCGCAGTTGCAGCACGTCGACCAGTTTGGCCGCCTCGACCAGCTTGGCGATGGCCTGGCGGTCGCCCGCGGACAGGTGCGTGACATCGGCGCTCAGCGCGACGGGCGCGTAACGGGCGCTCATGGCCGTCAGTTGCGCGGCGGTGGCCGGGGTGGCCGGCGTTGCGGCGCAGGCGCTGCCGACGGCTGCGGCCATCAGCAGGGGAATCAGGATGTTTTTCATGGGGGTCTCGGTTGGATTTTTCTCAGAAGCAGCTGGCGCGGATGGCGCGCTACCGCTTTCTTGCTCAGCCTGCGATTGTCCCACCTGCCCCCATGGCATGGCAAGCGGCTTACCAGACCTTATACACCTGCCCCGTCTGCGCCCCTTCCACGCTGCGGCTGTAGGCCAGGGCCACGCGGCTGGCGGCGGCCGGCTCGAAGCCGTAAAAGAAAGGGCCATACGCTTCCAGCGATTCGGCCAGGACCGTGGGGCTGACGGCATTGATGCGCACGCCGCGCGCCAGTTCGATGGCGGCGCCCCGCACGAAGCCTTCCACGGCCGCATTCGTCATGCTGGCGGCCGCGCCGAAGCGGATCGGCTGCTCGGCCACGATGCCGCTGGTGAGCGTGATCGAACCGCCATCGTTCAGGTATTCCTGCGCCACCAGCGCCACGTTGACCTGCCCCATCAACTTGCTGTCCAGGCCCAGCTGGAATTGCTCAGGAGTAAATTCTGCCAGGGGGCCGAAATGCAGCTTGCCGGCCGTGACGATGACGGCATCGACCTTGCCGATGCGCTTGAACAAGGCGCGCACTTGCGCGATGTCGCCCATGTCGGCCTGGTGCGTGCCGCTACGGCTGCCCACTTCGATGATTTCATGGCGTTGCGCCAATTGCGCTGCGACGGCCGTGCCGATGGTGCCGCTGGCGCCGATGATGACGATTTTCATGATGCTGTCCTTGTCTGGGTTGAACGGTGGAGCCAGTATGCGCCGCTTACAAAAAGGAATAAATACGCTAGAATTAATAAGATTACTAACCCATAGTTTGCAATCAAGGTAGCCATGGATAAATTGCGCAGCATGGAGATTTTTGTCGCCGTCGTCGACGCAGGCAGTTTCACAGCCGCCGCCGAGGCGTTCCAGATTTCGCCCGTGATGGTGGGCAAGCACATTAAATACCTGGAAGAGCGGCTGGGCGCGCGCTTGCTGGCGCGCACTACGCGGCGGCAAAGCCTGACGGAAATCGGCCAGCAGTATGTGGAACAGTGCCGCCAGATACTGGCCAGCATCCATGCGGCCGAACGTGGCGCGGAAGCCATGCGCACGGCGCCGCGCGGCAAGCTGAAAATCACCGCGCCCGTATCCTTCGGCAGCGAGTGCATCGCGCCGCTGCTGGCCGACTACCTCGATGCGTATCCGGAAGTGAGTCTGGAATTGAACTTGAACGACAGGACGGTGGACCTGGTGGAAGAAGGGTTTGATGCGGCCATCCGCATCGGCAAGCTGGAAGATTCCGCCATGGTGGCGCGCGCGCTGCGCCCGTATGCGATGGTGATTTGCGCCGCGCCCGCCTACCTGGCCAAACACGGCATGCCGCGCACGCCGGCCGACCTGGCGCGCCACGAATGCCTGGACTTCATGCAGTGGACGCGCCATGTGCGCTGGCGCCTGGCCAGGAGCGGCGGCGACGATGGCAGCCCCGTGCGCGAGAGCCGCTTCCGCTCGAACAATGGCCAGGCGCTGCGCATGGCAGCCCTGCACGGCTTCGGCATCGTCATGCAGGCGGAAATTCTGCTGGCCGACGATATCGCGGCGGGCCGCCTGGTGCCGCTGCTGACCGACTACGTGCCGGCGCCGCGCCTGATGCATGTGCTGTATCCGCGCGACCGCCAGCCCACGCCGAAGCTGACGACTTTCATCGATTTTCTGCTGGAACGCTACGGGCCGGCGGCGACACCGCCGCCGGCCACGCTCACGTAACTGAGAACTTAGATGGCCTTCGCCAGCTTCGCCAGCTCGCCGTCCGGTTTCCAGCCGGCGCCCAGGGAACGGGCCACGGCGACGGTTGCCAGCAAACGCTGGGTCTTGATCTGCGCGGCGGCGCGGTCCGCTGTCAGCGAGCTGCGCTGGGCATCGGTGACGTCCAGATAGGTCGAAATGCCGCGCTCGTAACGCGTGCGCGCCACCAGATAGGCGCGCGCCGCCGCGGCCTGCGACAGGGCTTGGGCGTCGCCCTGCAACTGGCGCTGCTCCACGTCGGACAAGGCATCTTCCACTTCGCGCAAGGCCGTCAGGAGCTTGGTTTCGTGATTCGCCACGGCTTCCGCATAGCGCGCCTTGGACAGGTCCAGGTTGGCCTGGTTGCGGCCACCGTCGAAGATCGGCAGGGACAGGGCCAGCGGACCAACACTGAACTGGCGCGAACCGCCCTGCGCCAGGTCGCGCAGCTTTTCGGACGCGTAGCCGAAGTTGCCCGTCAATTGTAGCGTCGGATAAAACGCGCCTTCGGCCACGCCCACCTGCGCATTCGCCGCACGCAGGCCCGCCACGCTGGAAACCAGGTCCGGGCGGTGCGCCAGCAGGCTGGCCGGCAAGCCGACGGGGATACTTGGCGGCAGCGGCAAGGCCGACGGATCGGCGGCCACCGGCAATTGCAGCGCCGACGGCGGCTTGCCCGTCAGGGTGGCCAGGCTGTTTTCCAGCTGGTTGCGCTGGCGCTTGACTTCATGCAGGTCGGCTTGCGCGTTCGACAGTTCGACTTTCGCGCGCGCCAGGTCCAGCTCATTCGTCAGTCCCGCATTGAAGCGCGCCTCGACCAGCTGCGCCGACTCGCGACGCGTATCGAGCGCGCCATTCAGGATGGCCATTTCAGCGTCCAGCCCGCGCAGCTGCCAGTAATTGCTGGCCACTTGCGCCGACAGCATCAGCAGCACGCCGTCGCGGTCGGCCTGTGCCGCCAGCGCCTGCGAATCAGCCGCTTCGACCATGCGTTTTACACGCCCCAGCAAGTCGACTTCGTACGACAGCGAACCGCCCACGGAGAAGTTATTGCCGCTGATCGAGCGGTTGCCCAGGGCCAGGCCCTGCGAGGTGTTGGCCGAGGTGCGCGAGTTCGAAATACCCGTGCTGACATTCACGCTCGGGCCCTGGTTGGCGCGCGCCGTACCGCTTTGCGCCAGCGCCTGCAGCAGGCGCTCGCCGGCCGCTTTCACACCGGGATTGTCCTGCAGCGCACTGTGCTCGAGGCGGTCCAAGGTGGCGTCGCCGTAGATGCTCCACCATTCCTTGGGCAGCTGCGCGGCATCCGCTGCGGCAGCGCCGTGGCGGAAAACGCCGTTGTCGATGCCGGCCACATTCGCCGGGGCGGTGAAATCCTGGCCCACGGTGCCGCAGGCGGACAGCACCAGGGCAAGGGAAGCGGCCAGCGCGATTTTCGTCAATACTGTTTGCATGATGTGTACCTTCTTGTTCTTGAGGTGTTTGCGTGCGTGGTCAATGACCGCCGCCACCGCCACCGGGGGCTTTGAGTTTGTCGGCCAGCCACAGGGGCACGATGCAGGCCAGCAGGATGGCGCCGATCAGGAAGAAGCCATCGTTGTAGGCCATCACATACGCTTCGCGGCGCACGATGCCGTCGATCGCCTGCAAGGCCTGGTTGCCTGCCGTGACGGCATCATAGCCCTTGGCCATGAACGACGACGTCAGCTGCTCGATGCGCAACTGCGTGGCGCTGGAATACGCATTGATCGCTTCACCCAGGCGCTGCGAATGGAAGTGCTCGCGGGTGCTCAGGGCCGTGGCCAGCAGGGCGATGCCGATCGAACCGCCCAGGTTGCGCGTCATGTTGAACAAGCTCGAAGCGGATGGCATGTCCTTCGGCGCGATGCCCTTCATGGCGAAGTTCGACAGGGTCAGCATGACGAAGGGCTGGCCCAGCGCGCGCACCACCTGCGACCACAGCAGCTGGTCGTAGCCGGTGGACGCGTCCATGTAGGCATTCATCATGCACGAGCCGCCGAACAGCAGGAGGCCGAACGAGCACAGGATACGGTTGTCCACCACGGACGACAGCTTGGCGACGAAGGGCATGATGAGCAACTGCGGCAAGCCCACCCACATGATGACTTCACCGATCTGCATCGGCGAATAGCCGGCGATCTGACCCAGGAACAGGGGCAGCAAGAAGGCCGAGCCATACAAGCCCATGCCCGTCACGGCCGACAGCACGGTGGCCACCAGGAAGTTGCGCTGGCCGTACAGCGCCAGGTTGACGAACGGTTCGGCGCGCGTGGCGCTGGTGACGACCCAGCCCAGGATGCCCGTCAGGGCCAACGCGGCAAAGGCAATGATGAAGCCCGAGTCGAACCAGTCCTTCGAATTGCCCTCTTCCAGGAAGATGGTCAGGCAGCCCAGACCCAAGGCCATGAAGAAGATGCCCAGCCAGTCGGCTTTCCAGAACATCGCCAGCTTCATCGGCTCCTTGTCCAGGCCATAGATCATGCCGGCGATCAGCAGCACGCCAGGCACCCAGTTGATGTAGAAGATCGAAGGCCAGCCATACAGCTCGGAAAGATAGCCGCCCAGGGTCGGGCCCATAGCCGGCGCCAGGGTCGCCGTCAAACCGAAAATGGCCATGCCCACGGCGCGCTTCGACGGCGGCAGCTTGATCATCACCAGGGTGAACGCCATGGGGATCAGGGCGCCGCCGGTAAAGCCCTGCAGCATGCGGAAGACGATCATGCTTTCCAGGTTCCACGCCGCCCCGCACAGGGTAGAGAACAGCAGGAAGAACGCGGTGGTGCCTATCATGTAGGTACGCAGTCCAAACACGCGCGCCAGCAGCGCGGTGAGGGGAATGACGATAATTTCCGCCACCAGGTAGGCCGTGGAAATCCACGAGCCCTCTTCCTGGGTGGCCGACAGCGAGCCAAGGATATCCTTGAGCGAGGAGTTCGTGATCTGGATGTCGAGCACCGCCATGAAGGCGCCCAGCATGCCGGCGGCGACCGCCAGCCAGGTGCGCCCGGAGACTTTCTCGTCGATCACGGGAAACGCCGGCGGCTTCGCCAGCGTGGTGGAGGGGCTGCTCATGGAAGCTTAGCGGGCGGTGGTCTGGGCGGCAGGAGCAGCTGGCGCGGCGGCGTGGCGCGCGGCCTTGTCCTGAGCCGGCTCGGGCTGGTTCACTTCCACTTCGGCGATCACCGACATGCCCGGCACCAGGCGGCCATTCATGGCCTTGATGTCTTCCGGCTGGAAGACGATTTTTACGGGCACGCGCTGGACGATCTTGGTGAAGTTGCCGGTGGCGTTATCGGCTGGCAGCAGCGCGAATTGCGCGCCCGAGGCAGGAGCGAAGCTGTCGACCGTACCCACCAGTTTCTTGCCCGGCATGGCGTCGATGGTCACGTGCACGCTCTGGCCGCGGTGCAGGTCGGCCAATTGGGTTTCCTTGAAGTTGGCGGTGACCCATACGTTGTCTTGCACGATGGCCGTCAATTGCTGGCCAGGCTGCACGCGCATGCCCGTTTCCACGTTGCGCTTGCCGATGCGACCCGCGACGGGGGCCAGGACGCGGTTGTATTGCAGCTGCTGCTCCGCGTCCTTCAATTGCACGCGCAGCACGGCCACCTGGGCCTTGGCCACGTCGCGCGCAGCTTGCGCCGCACCAATCTGCGCCTTGGCGGCGGAAGCGCTGTCGCGGCGGGCGGCCAGGTCGGCCACGGCGCTGGAACGGGCCGCGTTGGCGGCGTCCAGCTCCGCTTTCGAGACGGCTTTCATCTGGCTCGTGTACAGCTGGCCATAACGCTCCGCATCCTGTTTCGCGCGCAGCAGTTGCGCATCGGCCTGCGCCACTTGCGCCTGGGCGGCGCTGGCCTGCGCCTGCACTTGCGCGATCTGCGCGTCGGCTTGCAGCACTTGCTGCTCGGCGCTGGCGATCTGCGCGGCGATCTGCTCGGTTTTGACGCGCTGGTCGAACGGGTCGAGTTCGGCGATCACGTCGCCCTCTTTCACCATTTGATTGTCGTCGATGAAAACCTTGGTGACGACGCCGGAAATGCGCGCCGAGACGGGATGCACGTGGCCGGACACGTAGGCGTTTTCCGTTTCCACGAAATAGTGGCTGCGGTACCACATGCGCGCGCCGGCGCCCAGCGCGACGAGGACGATCAGGCCGGCGATGATTTTCACGCGATTATTCGGTGCTGCGGAGCTGGCGGAAGCGGCGGGCGCGGAAGGTGCGGCAGGGGCCGCGGGTGGGACGGCGCTCAGCACCTTGTGCTCTGCTTGACCTGGCTGGTTGGACATACTCGCTCCGAAAATGAAATGATATAGGTTCATTATTGGACAAAGAAAAGCGCTTGTCAAGAAATGAAACGATTGCATTTCATTTTAATTTGCACTACAGTGTAAGCCATCACTTACCTTCCAACTTATAAAGAGACCCAGACCATGTCCGATCCCGGCCTCAGCGATACCTTGCCAACCGATACAGAATCCGACGCCGCCGCCCAGGAGCTCTCCTGCTGCGGCAAGCCGGCCGGCCGCCCGCGCGCGGCCGACATGGAAGCGCGCATGGAAAACCTGCTGCACACGGCCGGCTGCCTGTTTCTGGAAAAAGGGTATGGAAAGGTGAGCCTGGAAATGATCGCCCGCGAAGCCCATGTGGCAGTGCGCACGATTTATGTGAAATTTGGCGGCAAGTCGGGCTTGTTCAATGCCGTGGTGGAACTGCGCCGCGCCGCCTATTTCTCGACCATGCCGGCGCTGGAAACCGATATGCGGCCCCTGCCCACCATCCTGGGGGAATTCGGCCTGCTGTTCGTGCAACTGGTCACCATGCCCGCTGCCATCCGCCTGAATCGCATGGTGGTGGCCGAAGCGGCCACCCACCCGGACCTGGCAGAAACGTTTTACAAGGTGGGACCGGGGCAGACGCGCGAGATGCTGACCAAGTTTTTCAGCCGTCCCGACATCGCGCCGCTGTTTCGCGCGGAGTTGACGCCCTCCATCCTGGCGCTACACCTGCTCAATTGCCTGCTGGGAGATCAGATGTCGCGCCTGCTGTTTCCACCGCAAGCCCAACCGGACGTGGCGCGATTGCGCGCCACGGTGGCGCTCAGCCTGGATCTGTTCCTGCGCGGCACCTTGCGCCAGCCGCTCGCGGACTGACGCAGGACGATTGACGGGGAAGTCAGCCAGGGCGGCTACAATCTTCCGGCACCGCCGCTGCGGCGTGTTCATCGCTCAAGCCCAGCGCGCGCAGGAAAGGCTGGGCCGCCGACAGGTCATCAAGGCGAAGTGAAGACTCACTTCCATCATGGCGTTCCGGGCCATAGCGCATCAGGTCGAACGAAGTTTCAAAGCGCTGCGCCAGGAAGTAGGTGCGGAAGTAATCGAAGGAAAACGCCACCTGGCCGTCGGCCAGCAGCAGCAAGCCATGCGCATACAGCGGCGTCAGCCACTCCCCTGCCGCCATGTTCCAGCCCTTCACAGCGCAATAGTCGCTGGCAAAACGCTGCAGTTCAGCTTCGCCAAGGAACAGGGTCTTGGCTTCGAACATCACGAACGCCAGCTCGATCAGGAATTCGCGCGCATCGGCAGCCACGCCAGCATCCTCACGCTGCTGCGCGCCCGCCTTGCCCAGCAAGCCATCGAAATAGGCGCGTTCGCCTGCCAGCTGCGGCAGCAAGGTGGCAAACACATACTCGGCATCCATCTGCCCCGTTTCCTGGCCATTCGGCGTGTACAGCACCGACACGGCGAAGTTCTTGCTCACTTCGTCGAACTCGTGCAGGGAGACCTTCCACTGCGTGCCTGGCGCGTCGCCATCGGCTCCGCCTGTGCCAAACTCGAGCACGGAAAACGCCGCCATCTGACCATGCGCACCGTACAGGCTGCCGGGATTGCTCTTGAACAGGATGCCTAGCGACTTCATCAGCGAACTGGCGTCACCCGTATGCTGGTGGCCGTGGAACACGGCGTGGATATTCTTGTAGTGCGCGCGCTGCTCGGCACTGGCGTGCTCATCGGCGGAGAAAAAACTGAAGCCTGCATTGCCCAGCGCCGCAGCCGCGACACCCTGCACGCGGCTGCCCGGCACCAGGTAGAAACGCGCACCGGGCAAGCTGGCCGCCTGCAGCAAGGGACGCAGGAAATATTCGTAGACATACAGGGGCGTCGTGCCGGCACAGGCGTCCAGCGCCACCAGCTTGCCCGTGAAGAAAATCGCATCGATCTGCTTGCCCGCAGCCAGGATAGCAGCCACATCCTGGTACAAGGCATGCAGCATCACGGCTTGCTCTTGCTCATCAGCCCGACGCAAACGAACATCGGCAATATGAAGGGCGGTAAACTTTTTCATGTTGCAAAACTTTCTTAGGGCCTATCCCAGTAGGGAGCGTCTTCTGCTGGTAGTTCATCAGGAGCGCGGACAAGGCGTGAGGAGGACGCGTGGCGAGCCACGCGACGACGATCAACGCAGTCCCCGCTTCTGAGGGGCGCCAGCAGGGGACGTATTCATCTACTGGGACAGGCTCTCAGTACAGCGGAATTTGACCGACCCACACACTGGCAACATTCCTGGAAAAATCACACGCTTCTGTCGAAGCAAAAGCAAAACATGGTGACAGACCTCCATTCTGCCATTTTTTCCATGCGGCAATACTCACCAATTTTCACATCGGGCGGATTCGCCACAGCCCGTCTACGGTTTACGCTGCCAAGATCAAGGGATATAAAAAAACCGGGAACACGTCCCGGTTTTTAATACTGAAAGTTGACTTTTTATCAGCGCTTGCGCGGTGGCGGCAAGTCGGTGCACACACCTTCGTACACTTCGGCCGCCATACCGATCGACTCGCCCAAGGTTGGATGCGGGTGGATGGTCTTGCCGATGTCGGTGCCGTCACAGCCCATTTCGATGGCCAGCGCGATTTCACCGATCATGTCGCCTGCATGCGTGCCGACGATGGTGCCACCGATGATGCGGTGCGTTTCCGCATCGAACAGCAGCTTGGTGAAGCCTTCGGCACGGCCATTGGCCACGGCGCGGCCGGAGGCTGCCCAAGGGAAGTGGCCCTTCTCGACCTTGATGCCCTTGGCTTTCGCTTCGTCTTCCGTAATGCCGGCCCATGCCACTTCCGGGTCCGTGTAGGCGACCGATGGAATCACCTTGACGTCGAAGTGCGACTTCTGGCCGGCGGCAGCTTCCGCTGCAACGTGGGCTTCATGCACCGCCTTGTGCGCCAGCATCGGCTGGCCCACCAGGTCGCCGATGGCGAAGATGTTCGGCACATTGGTGCGCATCTGGCTGTCGACTTCGATGAAACCGCGGTCCGTGACGTTCACGCCGGCCTTGTCGGCGGCCAGCTTCTTGCCGTTCGGGCTGCGGCCCACGGCGACGAGCACCAGGTCATAGACTTGCGGCGCTGGCGCCGTGGCGCCCGCTTCAGCGGCTTCGAACGTGACCTTGATGCCTTCCGGCAGTGCCTCGACGGCCACCGTTTTGGTCTTGGTCATGATGTTGTCGAAGCGCTTTTCATTGAACTTCTGCCACACCTTGACGGCATCGCGGTCGGCGCCCTGCATCAGGCCATCCATCATTTCGACCACGTCGATGCGCGCGCCAAAAGTGGAATACACGGTGGCCATTTCCAGGCCGATGATGCCGCCGCCGATGACCAGCATGCGTTTCGGGATCTGGCGCAATTCCAGCGCGCCCGTCGAATCGACGATGCGCGGGTCTTCCGGCACGAAGGGCAGCTTCACCACGGACGAACCGGCGGCGATGATGGCTTGCTTGAACTGCACGACTTTTTTGGAGCCGTCACCTGCCGTCACTTCGATGTGGTTCGCGGACAGGAACTGGCCCACGCCGGTGACCACTTGCGTCTTGCGCGCCTTGGCCATGCCGGCCAGGCCACCCGTCATGTTCGAGATGACACCTTCCTTGTACTTGCGTACCTGGTCGATGTCGATGCTCGGCTTGGCAAACGTCACGCCGGTGTTGGACATGTGCGCCGTTTCATCGATGACGGAAGCGACGTGCAGCAGCGCCTTCGACGGGATGCAGCCCACGTTCAGGCACACGCCACCCAGGGTGGCGTAGCGCTCGACGATCACGGTGCTCAGGCCCAGGTCGGCCGCGCGGAACGCCGCCGAATAGCCGCCAGGACCACCGCCCAAGACCATCATGTCGACGTCGATGTCGACCTGGCCGCTATAATTGCCGGCCGGGATGGCGGCGACAAGTGCCGCTGGTGCTGCAGCGACAGTGGCTGCCGGAGCGGCCGCCACAGGTGCTGGCGCAGGCGCAGCCGCGCCTTCAGATGCTTCCACCACCAGCAGCGCGCTGCCTTCGGCGATCTTGTCGCCAACCTTGACCTTGATTTCCTTGACGACGCCCGCGTGGGTCGAAGGAATCTCCATGCTGGCCTTGTCCGATTCGACCGTGATCAGGGACTGGTCCACCTTGATGGTGTCGCCTACCTTGACCATCAATTCGATGACTTCGACTTCCTTGAAGTCGCCGATATTCGGTACTTTTACCTCTACTGTGCTCATCAATCGCTCCTTACAGCAGAATTTTGCGCATGTCGGCCAGGACTTCGCCGAGGTACACGGAGAATCGCGCGCCCATCGCGCCATCGACCACGCGGTGGTCGTAGGACAGCGAGGTGCCCATCATCAAACGTGGCTGGAAGGCCTTGCCATCCCACACCGGCTTGATCGAGGCTTTCGACAGACCCAGAATCGCCACTTCCGGCGCATTCACGATAGGCGTGAAGTGCGTGCCGCCGATGCCGCCCAGGGACGAAATGGTGAAGCTGGCGCCCTGCATGTCGGCCGGTTTCAGCTTGCCTTCGCGCGCCTGCAGCGACAGTTCCGTCATTTCGCGGGCGATCTGCGAAACCGACTTCTGGTCCGCGCCCTTGATCACCGGTACCACCAGGCCATTCGGCGTGTCGGCGGCGAAGCCGATGTTGTAGTACTGCTTGAGGATCAGGTTTTCGCCCTTGGCATCCAAGGAAGCGTTAAACGCGGGGAATTTCTTCAGTGCGGCGACGGACGCCTTGATGACGAATGCCAGCATGGTCAGCTTGGCCGCATCCTTGTTCTTCGCGTTGGCCGCGTTGGTATCGACGCGGAACGCTTCCAGGTCCGTCACGTCCGCTTCGTCGAACTGCGTGACGTGCGGGATCATGACCCAGTTGCGGTGCAGGTTCGGACCCGAGATTTTCTTGATGCGCGACAGCGGCAGCAATTCGGTCGTGCCGAATTTACTGAAGTCCAGCGACGGCCATGGCAGCAGGTCCAGGCCCACGCCGGAACCGGCCTTGGCGACCGGCGCATTTGGCGCGGCAACAGCGCCCGACATCACGCCCTTGACGAAGTTCTGCACGTCTTCCTGGGTGATGCGGCCTTTCGGACCGGAACCGCCCACGCGGGTCAGGTCCACGCCCAGTTCGCGCGCGAACTTGCGGATCGATGGCGATGCGTGCGCCAGCTTGCCATTTGCGGCAGGGGCGGCAGCAGCGGCAGCGACCGGTGCCGAAGCGACGGCGGCGCTTGGCGCGGCAGGTGCAGGAGCGGTGGCTGGTGCAGCAGCGGCAGGGGCAGCGGCGCCCGTCGTTTCCACGACCAGCACCAGCGAACCCTTGGCAACCTTGTCGCCGACCTTGACCTTCAATTCTTTCACGATACCGGCATGGCTCGATGGAATTTCCATGCTGGCCTTGTCCGATTCGACCGTCAGCAGCGACTGGTCGACCTTGATCGCGTCGCCCACCTTGACCATCAATTCGATGACTTCGACTTCCTTGAAGTCGCCGATATCGGGCACGGTCACTTCCACCAAAGCCGGCGCGCCGGAAGCGGCGGCAGGCGCTGGCGCGGCCGCGGCGGCTTCAGCGACAGGTGCTGCCGCCGGGGCAGCAGCGGCGGCAGGCGCAGGCGCCGAGGCGTCGTCCGCCACTTCCAGCAGCAGGACCAGCGAACCTTCGGCGATCTTGTCGCCCACGTTGACTTTCAATTCCTTGACGACACCGGCGTGGCTCGATGGAATTTCCATGCTGGCCTTGTCCGATTCGACCGTGATCAGGGACTGGTCGACCTTGACCGTGTCGCCTGGTTTGACCATCAGTTCAATGATCTCGACTTCCTTGAAATCGCCGATATCCGGGACTTTGACTTCCACAATGCTCATAGCTTGCTCCGTTATTTTATTTGTCAGATGGACCCGCACACACGCCAGGGCGGCACTTTCGCACCGCCCTGGCATCATCGGGTCCGCACAACGATTACTGGGTCACCGGATTCGGTTTGTTCGCATCGATGCCGTACTTGGCAATCGCCTGCTCCACCACCGACACGTCGATCTTGCCTTCGTCTGCCAGCGATTTGAGCGCGGCCACGGTGACATAATAACGGTTCACTTCGAAGAACTCGCGCAGCTTGGCGCGGCTGTCCGAGCGGCCAAAGCCATCGGTGCCCAGTACTTTATAAGTGCGGCCCTTCGGCATGAAGGCGCGGATCTGTTCTGCAAACGCGCGCATGTAGTCGGTCGTGGCGACGATCGGGCCGTTCGTGTCCTGCAACAGCGACGTCACGTACGGCACGCGCTGCTCTTTCGACGGGTTGACCATGTTCCAGCGTTCCGCATCCTGGCCATCGCGGGCCACCAGAGTCAGCGACGGCGCCGACCACACGTCCGCAGCCACGCCCCAGTCGTTGGCAAGCAATTCGGCGGCGAAGATCGATTCGCGCAGGATGGTGCCGCAACCGATCAGTTGTACGCGCAACTTGGCGTCAGCCTGGCCTTCCTGCAGCTTGTACATGCCTTTCAGGATGCCTTCTTCCTGGCCTGGCTTGATGCCTGGCTGGGCGTAGTTCTCGTTCATGATCGTGATGTAATAGAACACATCTTCCTGGTTGGCGATCATGCGGCGCAGGCCATCCTGGATGATGACGGCGACTTCATGGCTGAAGGTCGGGTCGTAAGGCATGCAGGTCGGGATGGTCGCGGCGAAGATATGGCTGTGACCATCTTCGTGCTGCAAGCCTTCGCCGTTCAGGGTCGTACGGCCGGCCGTGCCGCCCATCAGGAAGCCGCGGGCGCGCATGTCGGCCGAAGCCCATACCTGGTCGCCGATGCGCTGGAAGCCGAACATCGAGTAAAAGGTGTAGAACGGGATCATGATGCGGTCGTTGGTCGAATACGACGTCGCCGCGGCGATCCACGAGCTCATGCCGCCCGCTTCGTTGATACCCTCTTGCAGGATCTGGCCAGCCTTGTCTTCGCGGTAGTACATGACCTGGTCTTTGTCGACCGGCTCGTACAACTGGCCTTTCGGGTTGTAGATGCCGATCTGGCGGAACAGGCCTTCCATGCCGAAGGTACGCGATTCATCGACCAGGATAGGCACCACGCGCTGGCCCAGGTTCGGGTCTTTCAGCAGTGTCGAAATGACGCGCACGAAGGCTTGCGTGGTCGAGATTTCGCGGCCTTCAGGCGTGGCTTCCAGCACGTTCTTGAACGCGTCCAGGCCAGGCACCGGCAGGGTCTCTTCCGACTTCTGGCGGCGCTGCGGCAGGTAGCCACCCAGGGCCTTGCGGCGCTCGTGCAGGTAGACCATTTCCGGCGCGTCGTCGGCTGGCTTGAAGAACGGGATGTCGGCCAGCTTGTCGTCAGGGATAGGCAGCGAGAAGCGGTCGCGCATTTCGCGGATGGCTTCGTCGTCCAGTTTTTTCGTCTGGTGCGCCGTGTTGCGCGCTTCGCCGGACTTGCCCATGCCGTAGCCCTTGATGGTTTTCACCAGCAGGACGGTTGGCTGGCCCTTGTGTTCCTGGGCGATCTTGAAGGCCGCGTAGATCTTGTGCGGATCGTGGCCGCCACGGGTCAGGCGCCAGATGTCGTCGTCGGTCATGTTGGCAACCATTTCCAGCAGCTTCGGATGCTTGCCGAAGAAGTGCTTGCGCACGTAGGCGCCATCTTTCGCTTTGTAGTTCTGGTATTCGCCGTCGACGGTTTCCATCATCACGCGCTGCAGGATGCCTTCCTTGTCCTGTGCCAGCAGGGCGTCCCAGCCCGGACCCCAGATGACCTTGACGACGTTCCAGCCGGCGCCACGGAATTCGCCTTCCAGTTCCTGGATGATCTTGGTGTTGCCGCGCACAGGGCCGTCCAGGCGCTGCAGGTTGCAGTTGACCACGATGACCAGGTTGTCGAGCATGTCGCGTGCGGCCAGGCCGATCGCGCCCAGCGATTCCGGCTCATCCATCTCGCCATCGCCGCAGAAGGCCCAGACCTTGCGGTTGTCGGTCTTGGCGATGCCGCGTGCGTGCAGGTATTTGAGGAAGCGCGCCTGGTAGATCGCCATGTGCGGGCCCAGGCCCATCGACACGGTCGGGAACTGCCAGAAGTCAGGCATCAGCTTCGGATGCGGGTACGAGGACAGGCCCTTGCCATCGACTTCCTTGCGGAAGTTCAGCATTTGCTCTTCCGTCAAGCGGCCTTCGAGGAAGGCGCGCGCGTAGACACCGGGCGAGGAGTGGCCCTGGATGTACAGCAGGTCGCCGCCGTGGTCGGCCGTTGGCGCGTGCCAGAAATGATTAAAACCAATACCCAGCATGTTCGCCAGCGAAGCGAACGAGGACAAGTGGCCGCCCAGGTCGCCGTCGGCGCGGTTGGCCTTGACTACCATGGCCATGGCGTTCCAGCGCATCCACGAGCGCAGGCGCTCTTCATATTCCAGGTTGCCGGGACAGTGTGCTTCTTGTTTGGTGGGGATGGTATTGACGTAGGCGGTGGTGCTGGAGAACGGGATCTGGGCGCCGCGGCGGCGGGCCAGGTCAACCATGCGCTCCATCAGGTAATGCGCGCGTTCTGGACCTTCATTTTCCAGCACGGCTTCGAGCGCGTCCAGCCACTCCTTGGTTTCCTGCATATCCGGGTCGGTGCCGATCTGTGTCGTTACCTGGTTCAGTTGAGCTGACATCTGTTGAGTCTCCTTTGTGAACGCCCCACCCCGATTTTCCGGATCGCTGTCGGACGGTATTTCGCTGATTATTTACTATTAAGTCGGTTTAGTGTGGGGATTCTAACAGCGTATTTACTATTTTTCAAATTACGATATAGCATTTCGCATTGTGAAATATCCCTATGAAATTTATGCTGCACTGCCGCAAATTCCGCCCGGAAACTATGATGTGCGCACCAGCAAAACGAATTAACACCCCGGTCGCCCGCACAGGCATACCGGGCCAAGCGGGCCTGAAAAATGTCGAGGGCAAGGCGCGGCGACGCAGACAGTACGCCAGTACGGCAAGGAGCTGCAACGCCGCCATCGGCATTTTCTCAGGCCCGCGTCTCTGGCCCGCTTTTTAACATAACGGCTTGGCGCCAAAACCGCCCCTTTGCGCCGCCCGGCTTTATAATCTGTCTTTTCCCTCCCACACAGCCTCCCTACTATGCCAGCACAACTGATCGACGGAATCGCCCTCTCCCAAAAACTGCGCAGCGAGATCGCCACCCGCGCCGCCGCCCTCACGGCCAAGGGCACCCAGCCCGGTTTGGCCGTGATTCTCGTCGGCGAAGACCCGGCCAGCCAGGTGTATGTCCGCAACAAGGTCAAGGCGTGCGGCGACGTGGGTTTTCACTCGGTGCTGGAAAAATATGAAGCGGACCTGCCCGAAGCGGACTTGCTGGCGCGCATCGCCAGCCTGAACGCCGACCCGGCCATCCACGGCATCCTCGTGCAAATGCCATTGCCCAAGCACATCAACCCGCACAAGGTCATCGAAGCGATCGCCACGACGAAAGACGTGGACGGCTATTCCGTCCTGAGCGCCGGCGAACTGATGACGGGCTTGCCCGGCTTCCGCCCCTGTACGCCGTACGGCTGCATGAAACTGATCGAAAGCACGGGCGTGGACTTGCGCGGCAAGCACGCCGTCGTCATCGGCCGCAGCAACACCGTCGGCAAGCCGATGGCACTGCTGCTCTTGCAAGCGAACGCTACCGTCACCATCTGCCATAGTGCGACCCCGGATTTGGGCCTGTACACGCGCCAGGCGGACGTGGTCGTGGCCGCCGTCGGCCACCGCAACACCCTGACGGCCGACATGGTCAAGCCGGGCGCCATCGTCATCGACGTGGGCATGAACCGCGACGATGACGGCAAGCTGTGCGGTGACGTGGATTTTGCCGGAGTGAAAGACGTCGCCTCCCACATCACGCCCGTGCCCGGTGGCGTGGGTCCGATGACGATCACGATGCTATTGATGAACACCGTCCAGGCCGCCGAGCGCATTTAAGAATCACCCGGGGCGGCATGACCGCCCCTTTTAATATATGGAAGCGACGATGAATACCAATCCCCTGCTTGATTTTTCCGGACTGCCACGCTTCGACGCGATCACGCACGAGCATGTCACGCCTGCCATCGATACCCTTTTGGCCCAGGCGCGCGCCACGGTGGCGCGGCTGGAAGCACCCATGGAAGAAGTAAGCTGGGAAAACTTCGTCGCGCCCCAGGACCAAATCGCCGAAACCCTGGGCCGCGCCTGGAGCATCGTCAACCATCTCAACAGCGTGGTCGATACGCCCGAACTGCGCGCCGCCTACAATGCCAACCAGCCCAAAGTGACGGAATTCTTGACCGAGCTGGGACAGAACGAAATCCTGTTCGGCAAATACAAGCAATTGCAGGCCCGCGCCGATTTCGCCAGCCTGTCGCCGGCGCGCCGCCGCATCGTCGACAATGCCGTGCGCGACTTCCGCCTGGGCGGCGCCGAGTTGCCCGAGGATAAGAAAGAGCGCTTTGGCGCCATCCAGGAAGAACACGCGGCCGTCGGTACGCGTTTTTCCGAAAACGTGCTCGACGCCACCAATGACTACAAGTTGCTGGTCGACAATGAAGCTGATCTCGCAGGCTTGCCCGACGACGTGAAGGCCGCCGCGCGCGCCGCCGCCGAGAAGGCGGGCAAAGCAGGCTATGAATTCTCGCTGCACTTCCCCTCTTATTACCCGATCCTGCAATTTGCCGACAATCGCGCGCTGCGCGAAACCATCTACCGCGCCAACGCCACCAAGGCCTCGGACCAGGGCGAGGTCTTCAGCAAGAAAGAGGACTGGGACAACACGCACAACATCGTCACCCTGTTGCGGCTGCGCAACGAAGAGGCAAAACTGCTCGGCTACGGCAATTTCGCCGAAGTGTCGCTGGTTTCCAAAATGGCCACCTCGCCCGCGCAAGTCATCGCTTTCCTGGAAGACCTGGCCAAACGCGCGCGCCCGTTCGCCGAGAAGGACTTGGCAGAACTGAAACAATTCGCCAGGGAAGAACTGGGCATAGACGAGCTGCAAGCGTGGGACGTGCCGTACGCTTCCGAAAAGCTGCAGGAACGCCGCTACGCGTTCTCGGCCCAGGAAGTGAAGCAATATTTCCCTGAGCATAAGGTGATCGATGGCTTGTTCCGCCAGATCCAGAACCTGTTTGCGGTCGAGATCAAACCCGATACGGCGCCCGTCTGGCACCCTGACGTGCGCTTTTACCGCATCGAGCGCGACGGCCAGCTGGTCGGCCAGTTTTATCTGGACCTGTATGCGCGCGCGGGCAAGAGCGGCGGTGCCTGGATGGACGACGCGCGCGGCCGCCGTGCCGACGCGCAGCAGGTGCAAACGCCGATCGCCTATCTGACCTGCAATTTCACAGAACCGGCCGTGATCGACGGCAAGGTTCAGCCAGCGCTGTTTACCCACGATGAAGTGATCACCCTGTTCCATGAATTCGGCCACGGCCTGCACCATATGCTGACGGTGGTCGACGAGCTTGGCGTGTCGGGCATTGCCGGCGTCGAATGGGATGCCGTGGAACTGCCATCGCAATTCATGGAAAACTTCTGCTGGGAATGGGAAGTACTCGAACACATGACGGCGCATGCCGTCACGGGCGCGCCGCTGCCGCGCGCGCTGTACGACAAGATGCTGGCGGCCAAGAATTTCCAGTCCGGCTTGCAAACCCTGCGCCAGGTGGAATTTTCCTTGCTCGACATGCATTTGCACTATGACTACGACGCCAGCACGGGCCAGAGCGTGCAGCAACTGATCGACGGCGTGCGCGCCAGGTTTTCGCTGATCATCCCGCCCGCCTTCAACCGCTTCCAGAATGCCTTTGGGCATATCTTCTCCGGCGGCTATGCGGCCGGCTACTACAGCTACAAGTGGGCCGAGGTGCTGTCCGCCGACGCCTATGCGGCCTTCGAGGAAGCCAAGGCGCTGGGGCCGGCCGCCACCACGGCTGCCGGCAAACGTTACCTGCAAGAAATCCTGTCCGTCGGCGGCTCGCGCCCCGCTCTGGAGTCGTTTACTGCCTTCCGCGGCCGCGAACCGTCCATCGATGCCCTGCTGCGCCACAGCGGCATGGCTGCCTGAGCCCGCCATGAGCCGCGTCGATTTCCACAGCAACGTGCCGGACAAGCTGGCCTACGCCTGCCGCCTTGCGCGCAAGGCCTATATGGCCGGCAACAAGGTGGTCGTGCTGGCGGCCGACAGCGCCCAGCTCGACGCCTTGAACAGCGCCATGTGGACCATTTCCGCCACGGATTTCCTGCCGCACGTGCTGGCCGGCGACCCGCTGGCAGCGCAAACGCCCATCATCCTGACCGATGACGCGGCGGCCGAGCTGCCGCACCACGACATCCTCGTCAACCTGTCGCAGTTGCCGCCGCCCAACTATGCGCAGTTCCAGCGCGTCTTCGAGATCGTCTCCATGGAGGAGCAAGATGCGCAGGCGGGCCGCCAGCGCTTCCTGCACTACCGCCAGCAAGACGTGCAGCCGACGCACTTTGTGGCAGGAAACTCAGTGGGCAAAGCATGAGTCAGCAGCCATTCGACCAGGGCATCCCCCTGCTGACGGAGGTTCTGCTGGGGCCGGAAGTGGCTCCCGTCATGGCAGTCGAGCCTGCTGTTGAGGCAACGCCAGCGTTGCCGCCAACGGTGGCGCAGCCCGACTGGGACGCCATCGAACAGCGGCTAACGCAGCGCATCCTGCACCAAGTGCAAGGCAAGATCGACCATCTGCTGGAAGAACGCATCGCCCACGTCTTGCAGACGGCCCTGCAAAACGCCCTGATCGGCATGCGCGGCGCCCTGCGCGAAGATTTGCAGCAGTCGCTGGAACAGATCGTGGCGCATGCGGTAAGCCATGAGCTAGGACATTTGCAGTGACACCTGTCAAAACCTACTGCGCGTCGGTATAGGCGCCCTGCGATGCTCACCGTACTAGAGTACGGTTGCGCTTCTTAGCCACCTCTCCCTTCCGCTCGCTACGGTTTTGTCAGGTGTTGTAAGTTTACTGGGCATATTTGGCCCAACTTCTCTACACCTGTATCCCTTCCAACGCCATTCTTTGGTGCGCTCGCGCCTGCGAAATCGGTGCATCGCGCCTCACTTTGGTGATTGTTGCGACAAAATGCAAAAAGCCCGAAATGCGGCTTTGCGCCGCCTGTTTTTTGTTGTACCTTTCTTCACACGTACCGCCTGTCGTAGCGGTTTTCACGAGACGCCGCCGTATCTTTATCCATTGGAGAATGTTTATGCTGCTCAAGACCAAAGTCCTTCCTCTCGCCCTCGCCCTCGCCTTTGTCGGCCATGCGGGCGCACAGGAAATCATCAAGATAGGCCACGTCGCCCCGGTCTCTGGCGCCAGCTCCCACCTGGGCAAGGATAACGAGAACGCGGCCAAGATGGCGATCGAGGATTTGAACGCCAAAGGCTTCAAGATCGACGGCAAAGCCGTGAAATTCGTGCTGGTGCCCGAAGATGACGCAGCCGATCCCAAACAGGGCACGGCCGTGGCGCAAAAGCTGGTCGACGCCAAGGTCAACGGCGTCGTCGGCCACCTGAACTCGGGCACGACGATTCCCGCCTCGCGCATTTACTTCAATGCCGGCATTCCGCAGATTTCACCGGCCGCCACCAACCCGACGTATACCCAGCAGAAATTCAACACAGCCTTCCGCGTGGTGGCCAATGACAACAAGCTGGGGGGGACTTTGGGCGCGTATGCCGTGGGCAAGCTGCAAGCGAAGAAAATCGCCGTCATCGATGACCGCACGGCTTACGGCCAGGGCGTGGCGGAACAGTTCGTCAAGGGCGCCAAGAAAGCGGCGCCTGGCGTGCAAATCGTCGGCAAGGAATTTACGAATGCCAACGCGACCGACTTCAATGCCATCCTGACCAGCATCAAGTCGAAAAATCCCGACCTGATCTTCTTTGGCGGCATGGATTCGGTGGGTGGCCCCATGCTGCGCCAGATGAAGGCGCTGGGCATCAAGGCCAAGTTCATGGGCGGCGATGGCTTGTGCACGGAACCGCTGGGCAAGCTGGCGGGCGACGCCGTGGGTGAAGACATGGTCACCTGCGCGGAAGCGGGCGGCGTGACGGGCACGCAGCAAAAAGGCATGGACGATTTCCGCGCCCGCTACAAGCAGAAATACAATATGGAAGTGCAGCTGTACGCGCCGTATGTCTACGATGCCGTGATGACCATGGCCACCGCCATGGCCGACGCCAAATCGTCGAAGCCATCCGTCTACCTGCCTTTCCTGGCCAAGGTACACTACCAGGGCGTGACGGGCCCCATCTCGTTCGATGCCAACGGCGACATCAAGGATGGCGCACTGACTTTGTTCACCTACCGGGATGGCAAGAAAACCAAGATGGAAGTGGTCAAGTAAGCGGCTGCTCAGCCACATAAGCCAGCAAGCCTTCGGCCAGCGCGTCGAAGGTGGTGCGGCGGCGCAGGCTGTCCGCTGCAGGAGCAGTCCGATATCGCCCACCTTGCGCTCCACCAGTTGCTTCTGGCGCGCGCAGCATCCCTGGAAGGCATGGGGAATTTGCAGGCAGCAGGCAAAAAAAATGCGCCGGGATTGCCGGCGCGCTAATTGCAAGTACTGCGGCACAGATTATTTCTGTGCCAGTACCCATTTGACCAGGGTGTGGGCTTCCGCATCGCTCACTTGCGGATTGGCTGGCATCGGGATCGCGCCCCAGGTGCCGGAACCGCCCTTCATGACTTTCGCCACGAGCTTGTTTTCCGCGTCTTTCTGACCGGCGTACTTGGCAGCCACGTCCTTGAACGCAGGGCCCACCAGTTTCGTGCTCACCGCGTGGCAAGCCATGCAGTTTTTTGCTTTCGCCAGGTCCGGATTGGCCAACGCTGCTTGCGATGCCAGAGCCGATACGGTCAATACACTCACCAACATAAAACGTTTCATTGTCTATTCTCCAAAGTTACTTCCTGCGGCATTTTACTGTGTTTCCGCAGATGCACCACGAGCCCAGATCAAGCGTTTCAATGTAGTAACGCAATGTAGTAACGATTAGGCACTCATATTCTGCCCCATCTGCGCGTCCATGACCATGTTGTTTGTAAGGCGATGTAACGACAAGCGGCCCCGCACGGTCAAACGGGGCCGGCCGTCGCACTTACACAACAAATCAGCGTTTCTTCAGCTGCGACAGATCGCGCACGGCGCCACGGTCGGCCGATGTCGTCAGCGCCGCATACGCCTGCAGCGCCTGCGACACGTAGCGCTCGCGGTTGACGGGCAGCCAGGCGCAATCGCCCTTCGCTTCCATGGCAGCGCGGCGCGCGGCAAGTTCGGCATCCGTGACGCGCAGGTTGATAGTGCGTTCTGGGATGTCGATATCGATGAAATCGCCCTCTTCCACCAGGCCGATGGCGCCGCCTTCGGCCGCTTCCGGCGAGGCGTGGCCGATCACCAGGCCCGAGGAGCCGCCCGAGAAGCGCCCGTCAGTGAACAGCGCGCACGCCTTGCCCAGGCCCTTCGATTTGATGTACGAGGTCGGATACAGCATTTCCTGCATGCCCGGGCCGCCTTTCGGACCTTCGTAGCGGATGATGACGACGTCGCCTTCATGCACGGTATCGGCCAAAATCGCTTCAACAGCGGTATCCTGGCTTTCGAACACGCGCGCCTTGCCCGAAAATTTCAGGATGCTTTCATCCACGCCGGCCGTCTTGACGATGCAGCCCTTTTCGGCCAGGTTGCCGTACAGGACGGCCAGGCCGCCATCCTGCGAATACGCATGCGCCTTGTCGCGGATGCAGCCCGTGGCGCGGTCCGTGTCGACGGCCGCAAAACGCTCCGACTGCGAGAATGCCGTCTGCGTCGGCACGCCGCCCGGTGCGGCGCGGAACAACTCATGCACGGCCGGATTGTCGGTGCACATGATGTCGTTTTGCGCGATGGCGTCGGCCAGGGTCGGCGCGTGGATGGTCGGCAGGGTCGTGTTGAGCAGGCCGGCGCGCGCCAGTTCGCCCAGGATGCCCACGATACCGCCCGCGCGGTGCACGTCTTCGATATGGTATTTGTCCGTCATCGGCGCCACCTTGCACAGGCATGGCACCTTGCGCGAAATGCGGTCGATGTCGGCCATGGTGAATTCCACTTCCGCTTCGTGGGCAGCGGCCAGCAAGTGCAGCACGGTGTTGGTCGAGCCACCCATGGAGACGTCGAGCGCCATGGCGTTTTCGAACGCGGCCTTGGAGGCGATGGAACGGGGCAGCACCGTGTAATCGTCCTGCTCGTAGTGGCGCTTGGCCAGTTCGACGATCAGACGTCCCGCGCGCAGGAACAGCTGCTGGCGGTCCGAGTGCGTGGCCAGGATGGTGCCGTTGCCGGGCAGGGCCAGGCCCAGCGCCTCGGTCAGGCAATTCATCGAGTTGGCCGTGAACATGCCGGAGCAGGAACCGCAGGTCGGGCAGGCCGAACGCTCGATTTCCGCCACATCGGCGTCGGAGACGCTGCTGTCGCCCGCCTTGATCATGGCGTCGACCAGGTCCAGTTTGATGATCTTTTGCGTGCCGTTGACGACCTTGATGACCTTGCCCGCTTCCATCGGCCCGCCGGAAATAAACACGACGGGGATGTTGATGCGCATGGCGGCCATCAGCATGCCCGGCGTGATCTTGTCGCAGTTCGAAATGCAGACCATGGCGTCGGCGCAGTGGGCGTTGACCATGTATTCGACGGAGTCGGCGATCAGGTCGCGCGAGGGCAGCGAATACAGCATGCCACCGTGGCCCATGGCGATGCCGTCATCGACGGCGATGGTGTTGAATTCCTTGGCCACGCCGCCGGCCGCCTCGATTTCGCGCGCCACCATCTGCCCCAGGTCTTTCAGGTGCACGTGACCTGGCACGAACTGGGTGAACGAGTTGACGACGGCGATGATCGGTTTGTCGAAGTCGCCATCCTTCATGCCGGTGGCGCGCCACAGGGCGCGGGCGCCAGCCATGTTGCGGCCGTGGGTGGTGGTGCGGGAGCGGTATTGCGGCATGATGGGGACCTTCCGAGAAATGAATAATGCCTGACTGCGCGGATTTCAACAAAACCCTGCATGCCGTGGGGGTACGTCAGAGTGCCTTGCGCGCGCCCCACTGTCAAATATATGATACACGTGTCTGTGAGTCGTTTTATGTATCACAGCAATCAATCCGCATGGAAACACATATGAATCTTGAGCTGCGCCAGCTGCGCTACTTTGTCACCGTCGCCGAGGAATTGCACTTCGGCCGCGCCGCCGCACGCCTGCACATGACGCAGCCGCCCCTGTCGCAAACCATCATGGCCCTGGAAGAGTTGCTGGGCGCGCCCCTGTTCGTGCGCACGCGCCGCGAAGTACAGCTGACGCCGGCAGGCAGCGCCCTGCTGCCCGAGGCGCGCCGGCTGCTGGCACAGGCGCTCGATTTGCCCGCGCTGGTACGGCGGGCCTCACAGGGCGAGGCGGGACGATTGAGCCTGGCCTTCGTTTCCTCGGCCGACTACAGCGTGCTGCCGCCCCTGCTGCGCGCGTATCAGACGGCCTATCCGCAAGTGCAGATCCAGTTGCAGGAAGCCACCTCCGACCTGCAGCTGGACGAATTGCTGGCCGGGCGCACGGATGCGGGCCTGTTGATCCCGCCGCTGCCCGAGAAGGCGAAAGGGGAGCTCGATTACCTGCCCGTGCTGACCGAACCGCTGGTGCTGGCCGCGCCATCCGGCCTCGCCATCTTGAATACGCCGGGACCCGTGCGCCTGCGCGACGTGCCGCCCCTGCCTTTGATCATCTTCCCGCGCGCGATATCGCCCGCCCTGCACGACGCGATACTGGGCGTGTTCCGCGCAGCCGGCATCACGCCACAGATCGGCCAGGAAGCGATCCAGATGCAAACCATCGTCAGCCTCGTCTCGGCTGGCATGGGTATCGCGCTTGTGCCACAATCGGTATCGAATCTGATGCGCCCGGGCGTAGAATACAGGCCGCTGCAGGACGCCACGCCGCTGGTGGAAACGGGCCTGGCCTGGCGCCGCGACAATCCTTCCACCGTGCTGCAGGGTTTCCTGGCGCTGTTGCGCAAGCAGATCAGCACGACTACCCCTTAAATTAAGTGGCCGCTAAGGCAAAAAACCGCAAGCGCCGCCATACTACGCAACCTTAGCTTTAAACAAAGAAAGAAACCCCATGCTGAACCACCCGATGCCCGACCCGATAGCTATCCAGATCGGCCCGCTCGCCGTGCACTGGTACGGCCTGATGTACGTGCTGGCCTTCGCCCTGTTCATTATCCTGGGCCGCGTGCGCATCAAGCAACCGCATATCGCCGTGCTGGGCTGGAAGAAGGAAGACCTCGATGACATGTTGTTCTACGGCATGCTGGGCGTGGTGATCGGCGGGCGCCTGGGCGAAGTACTGTTCTACCGCCCCGCATACTTCATGCAAAATCCGCTGGAGATCTTCATGGTCTGGCATGGCGGCATGTCCTTCCATGGCGGCTTCCTCGGCGTCATCCTGGCCATGTATCTGTGGAGCCGCAAGGCGGGCCGCAACCTGTTCGACGTACTCGACTTCATCGCCCCGCTGGTGCCGCTCGGCTATGCCGCCGGCCGCCTGGGCAACTTCATCAATGCCGAACTGCCGGGCCGCATCGCGCCGGAAACCCTGCCATGGGCCATGCAATGGCCGGGCATTCCGTATCCCGTGCACCCGTCGCCCCTCTACCAGATGATGGTCGACGGCATTTTGGTGTTCATCATCCTGTGGCTGTATGCACGCAAGCAGCGCCCGCGCATGGCCGTCGGTGCCATGTTCACCCTGCTGTACGGCTGCGCGCGTTTCTTCACGGAATACTTCCGCACGCCTGACTGGGAAGTCGTGTGGCTGGGCGTGCCGATCACCTCGGGCCAGATGCTGTCGCTGCCGATGATCGTCGGCGCCATCGCGCTGCTGGTGTGGGCCTATAAAAGCCAGGTGATGGGCACACCGCCCACCAAGGCCCGCGTGGCGGACGCCTGATCGACCTCCCTATGCCTTCAAGCTGCTTGTAATCACTTTCCATTGCGCCGGCGTCACGGGCGTGATGGACAAACGGCTGCCCTTTTTGAGCAGCAGCATGTCTTCCAGCTCCGGCATCTGGCGCATCTCGGACAGGGGCAGCAGCGCCGTCTTCTTCAGGCCGCGCACGTCGACGCTGATCCAGCGCGGCTGCTCAGGGGTGGCCTTGGCATCGAAATACTTGCCACCCTCTTCAAACTGGCTGTGATCGGGATACGCGCCGCTGGCCACTTCGGCCACGCCCGCCACGCCCGGCTGCGGGCAGCTGGAGTGATAAAACAGCACGCCATCGCCCACCTGCATGCCATCGCGCATGAAGTTGCGCGCCTGGTAGTTGCGCACGCCGAACCAGGGCATGGTGTGCTGCGGCGCCGCCATCAAGTCGTCGATGCTCACTTCATCGGGTTCGGATTTCATCAGCCAATATTGTTTCATCTAGACTCCGTGTCACAGCGACAGACGTAAAAAAACGGTTGCGCATCGATGCGGCAACCGTTTTCAGTGGTAATGCAAATTGGGCCCCGCCTGTGCCGCTATGCCGGCATCCCGAACCAAACGGTTCAAGGTGGTCACGTTAGTTCAATTTCGGGTTCGTCGAACGAGCGACGCTCACTCCCATCAAACAAAATTCGCAACCGATGCGCATAAATGGTTCAAGGAATATATGGCAATCGCGAACACCGCAGGGTAGACCCAAGTTTACTCCTTTGATCGCACATCGCAAAGAAAAATCGTAGCGCGCGCGCTTAAAAAAGATTTTCCTGGGGCGTCAGCGCGCTATCCAATACTGTGTGCATGGCCGATATCTTTTGCTTCACTTCCAGTATCGTCAATTCCGACAGCGGACCTTGCGGCGACTTCACGGAGAGGAATTCTGCGGCCACGCCCAAGGCGGCCAGCACGGCGATGCGGTCATTGCCCTTGACCTTGCCCGCGTCGCGGATGGCTTTCATTTTGCTATCGAGATAGATCGCCGCTTCGCGCAGCGCGCGCTCTTCGCCGTCGCGGCACACCATGCTATAGGACTGGCCCATGATATTGACATCGACACGCGGCATTACGCTTCCTTCTCGTTCTCAGCAATGTAGGCACCCGCTTCCGAAGCGGCTTGCTCCAGGCCAGCTTGCACCAGTTCGGGAATTTTTTCCAGCAACGCCTCCACCCGCTCCTGCGCCTCGCGCATGCGTTGCACATACTGCGCGTTGTCGGCGGCCAGCGCGGCATTGTCCTTGCGCAATTGCGCGTTTTCACGGCGCAGCGCATGGGTCATTTCGGCCAGCAGGCCTATTTTGTCGGATAATTCGTTGAATTCGGAAATCATCCCGCCACTATAGGGCGGACGCTCCATGGGCGTCAATCGAATCACGCCGCTGTCACACATATTTACATCAATGCAGGGCAGTTGGCGGACAATACACGATTTTTCCGGCGCTTTTCGCCAAGTGCGCGCATCTGGCCGCGCCGCGATGGCAGCGTTTTACTCGTCGACGTAATCGGGTTCGATATCGAGTCCGCCATAGCGGTTTTCGCAAGAGCGGCGCGTCAGCGTCTGTTGTCCGCCCTTGCCGTCAAGCACCATCGTCAAGTCGCGGCAAGTACGGCGGTAGCTGCCAGGTTTGGCGTCCGTCCGCGAGGGCGTCAGTCGCACTGCCAGCGGCGCCGCATTGCCCAAGCCCTTGTTGCTCCACTGGCGTGTCTTGCCATCCTCTTCATCTTTCAAAGTGCGCACGGCGGCCGTCAGCAGTGCTTTCTGTTCCTTGGCATTGAGCTTGGCGATGGTGACGTCCGACAGGAAAGGCGGATACACGACGGGCGCCGGGTCCTTGCCCTGCACATCCCAGTTGCCGCTATTTTGCGAACAGGTGCGGCGGCTCAGGTCCTGCGACTTGCCGGCCGCCGTGACGACGAATTTCAGGTCGCGGCAGACGTGCGCCTTCAGGCTGTGTTCCGTCATGCCGGAATTACTGAAGTTATACGTCACTTTCACCAGCACGCCACTGTCGCCGCCGTTGTCCCACACATGCGCTTCCTGGTCGTCGTCATCCTTGTTCAAATCGTTGAACAGGTCGTTAAGCAGCATCTGCTTTTCCAGCGGCGTCAGGGTGGCCACGCTGATCTCGTCGAGAATGGTGGGCGTTTGCGCGGCGGCATTGCCCAGGCAGGCGAGGCCGATGACAGTGGCGCCCAGCAGGCGCAGCGCGGTATGGGAAATCGGGAATGGCATGGTGTTCTTTCTGGTGCAAGTGGTGATATGTGGCGATATTGATATGCAATTGCAATCATCTTATCAAATTCCATAGTGAAACTCTGTTTCCTGTGCGTACAGGAACGCCCCCCATCCGGACGGCATGCTAGAGTCGCGCCTGTTGCTGACGCCCGGGAAGTTGGCTTGCGCCAGCGCAAACTCTGCGTAAATGCAGGCTGCGCAGAACGTCTATGCTTATCTTTCCGGAGAATAAGCCCTTGAATAAGCCCCCTACCGTCCCTATAATTAGCACTCGTTAGTAGAGAGTGCTAACAAACTCTTTCGTAGCAATCCTCAGGACTGATGGTGCTTGCCAGACCACTGCAGGGAACGCTACGCGGCGGGCGACGCCGCGATGCACCACTGCCGGATACTGGCAAGGACAGGATGACATGGGGTTTGCTTGATCGTTGCGGGCTGCTTTCAACGGCGGTCACTGAAAGCACGTCTGGCGCTGTGCCAGGAATGTATTCATTTAGCAACACTTATCCATTGAACTTTAAGGAGTTTTGTATGAATCTGCGCCCATTGAACGATCGCGTCATCGTCAAACGCCTCGACCAGGAAACCAAAACTGCGTCCGGCCTCATCATTCCTGATGCAGCTGCTGAAAAACCGGATCAAGGCGAAGTCCTTGCCGTAGGCAATGGCAAGATTCTCGACGACGGCAAAGTGCGTCCTCTGGATGTCAAAGTGGGCGACCGCGTCCTGTTCGGCAAGTACGCCGGCCAAACCGTCAAAGTTGACGGCGATGAGCTGCTGGTCATGCGCGAAGAAGACATCATGGCGATCGTCGTCAAGTAATTGTTTCCACGTTGTAGACAGATACATCCCGAAACTCAGGAGAATTGAACATGGCAGCTAAAGAAGTAGTATTCGGCGACGCAGCGCGCGCCAAGATGGTCGAAGGCGTCAATATCCTCGCCAACGCAGTCAAAGTAACGCTGGGCCCGAAAGGCCGCAACGTCGTCCTGGAGCGCTCGTTCGGCGCCCCTACCGTCACCAAGGATGGTGTGTCGGTAGCGAAAGAAGTTGAACTCAAAGACAAGCTCATGAACATGGGCGCGCAAATGGTCAAGGAAGTTGCTTCCCGCACCAGCGACAACGCCGGCGACGGCACCACCACCGCGACCGTGCTGGCACAAGCCATCGTGCGCGAAGGCATGAAGTTCGTTGCCGCCGGCATGAACCCGATGGACCTGAAGCGCGGTATCGACAAAGCAGTTGCCGCGACCGTCGAAGAACTGGCGAAAATCGCCCGTCCTTGCACCACGACCAAAGAAATCGCCCAAGTTGGCGCGATCTCGGCAAACTCGGACTACTCGATCGGCGAGCGTATCGCTGAAGCGATGGAAAAAGTCGGCAAAGAAGGCGTCATCACCGTGGAAGACGGCAAGTCGCTGAACGACGAGCTGGACATCGTTGAAGGCATGCAGTTCGACCGCGGCTACCTGTCGCCATACTTCATCAACAACCCAGAGAAACAAGTTGCCGTACTGGACAGCCCATTCGTCCTGCTGTGCGACAAGAAAATCTCGAACATCCGTGACCTGCTGCCGGTACTGGAACAAGTCGCAAAAGCTGGCCGTCCACTGCTGATCATCGCAGAAGACATCGAAGGCGAAGCGCTGGCGACCCTGGTTGTGAACAACATCCGCGGCATCCTGAAAACTTGCGCAGTGAAAGCACCTGGCTTCGGCGACCGTCGCAAAGCCATGCTGGAAGACATCGCTGTCCTGACCGGCGGCCAAGTGATCGCTGAAGAAGTCGGCCTGACCCTGGAAAAAGTGACCCTGGCCGAACTGGGCCAGGCGAAACGCATCGAAGTGGGCAAGGAAAACACCATCGTTATCGATGGCGCCGGCGAAGCTGCCTCGATCGAAGCACGCGTGAAACAAGTGCGTGTACAGATCGAAGAAGCGACCTCGGACTACGACCGTGAAAAACTGCAAGAGCGCGTAGCCAAACTGGCTGGCGGCGTTGCCGTGATCAAGGTTGGCGCAGCCACCGAAGTCGAAATGAAAGAGAAAAAAGCCCGCGTTGAAGATGCACTGCACGCCACCCGCGCTGCCGTGGAAGAAGGCATCGTGCCTGGCGGCGGCGTAGCCCTGCTGCGCGCACGCGCCAACATCAAGGTCAAGGGCGACAATCCTGATCAAGACGCTGGTATCAAGATCGTCCTGCGCGCAATGGAAGAGCCACTGCGCATGATCGTGCAAAACGCTGGCGAAGAAGCGTCCGTCGTCGTGGCAGCCGTACTGGCTGGCACGGGCAACTACGGCTACAACGCTGCCAACGGCACGTATGGCGACATGGTTGAAATGGGCGTCCTGGACCCAGCCAAAGTGACCCGTTCGGCGCTGCAAAACGCCGCTTCGATCGCTTCGCTGATGCTGACAACCGACTGCATGGTCTGCGAAATCGCTGACGACAAAGCAGGCGGCGGCATGGGTGGCGGCATGGGTGGTATGGGCGGCATGGGCGGCATGGACGGCATGATGTAACCCCCCGCGTCCCCGCGCCGACAGCGCGCAGGGATGCATGGCCGGGACAGGACAGGCAGAGCAAAAGCTGCCTGCCCTGCCCGGCAGCCCCGAGAGCCATCTTCTACGGAAGGTGGCTTTTTTTTCGCCTGTCGATTTGGCAAACCCGTTTGGCAAACCCACTGGCCATCCCGTTTGGCAAGCCCGGCGATTGCCGGCCTGCGCATTTTGCTTTAGCATGGCCGCCATCGTCCTTCTTTCTCATGCCACCATCATGCCGCCACGCGCCTCTTCTTCCAAAACCACCATCATCGCCGGCATCCTGGCCGGCTTGCTGGCCGCCGGACTCGGCGCTTTCTATCTGCACCAGCAGTCCGCGCCGCACGAGAGCAATGGCCCGGCCGCGAGCAGCCAGGCGGCGGCGCAAGAGCAAAACGCGCGCGCCGTCGATGCGTTGATGGCTTTGCCGGAAATCAAGGCCTGGTCGGCGCATATCGAAAAGGCTTCGGGCGGCCGCGCGCACGGCGCCGTGATGGAAACGTCGCCCGAGACGCGCCTGGTCGATGGCGTCGCCTGCTATCAGCTGAGCTTTTTCGAAAGCACGCCGGACGCGGCCCACCGCTGGGAAAGCTTTGTCGTCACGCCCGACGGCAAGCGCATCCTTGTGGACGATATCGTCAACGGTGACCTGCTGAGCCTGGAACAATGGCGCAAGGACAACGCGCCCATGCAGCGCATCGCCACGCAGTAAGCCCGCCTACGCCGGCGCCCCCTGCGGCGCCGCGCCGCGCACGCGCGCCACCCACCACACCGTCCACAGCGACAAACCCGCCGCCAGCCAGCCATTGATGCCATAGCCGCTGATGTGGCCGGCCGCGTCCGTCTGCAGGGTCAGGCCGCCCAGCCAGGCACCCAGACCGCTGCCCAGGCTTTGCAGGGCTGAATTGGCGCTGAGAAAGGCGCCCCGCTTGTGTGGCTCCGGGATCGTCGTCAGCAATGCCTGCAACGGTATCGTGCGCCCCGAGACGAGGGCCATAAAAAACGGAAACACCAGCATCAGCGCCAGCAGCGGCAACTGGGGCAAGTGCGTCATGAACAGCAGTGGCGCGATCGACAGCAGGGCTACCCAGCGGTACACCTGCTGCTTGCCGGCCCGGTCCGCCCAGCGGCCGATCAGGCGCGCCGTGAAGATCGTGGCGCAGCCGCCCGCCAGATACACCCAGGTGACGTCGGCCGGCGCCAGCCCCATATTGCCCACCAGCACGGGCGAAATGAAGGGGATCACCAGCATGCCCGCCGTCATGTTGACAACGGACAAGGCAAACGCTTCCAGGTGGCGCCGTTCCCGGAACAGCGCCAGCAGCTTCGGCAGCACCTGGCGCAGCGGCGTGGGGGCCGCGCCCATGTGCGCCGTCAGCGAGGGCAGCACGCGCGCCGCGCCCAGCCAGATCAGCAGCGACAGCACGACCAGCAGGAAGAAGGGCGAAGCCCAGCCAAAGTGCGCGGCCAGCACCACGCCGATGGGCACGCCGCCCACGGCCGCCATGGCAAACGAAGTCATGACGATGCCCGTGGCCGCGCCACGCCGCTCGGAAGGGATCACGTCGCCGATGATGGCCATGACGATGGCGCCCAGCACGCCGCCCGTCAGCCCCGCAAAGGCGCGCGACCATAACAGCACATGGAAGTTCGGCGCCAGCGCGCAGGCCAGATTCGACACGGTGAACAGGCAAAACATGGTCAACAGCAGCTTCTTGCGGTCGAAGCGGTCGATATACGTGGCCGCCAGCAAACCGGACAAGCCCGCGCACCAGGCATAGGCCGAGACAGCGCCCGAGACGGCGGCCGGGCCGATGCCGAAGGCCTGCATCAGCTGGGGCGCCAGCGGCATCATCACCATGAAATCCATGATGACAGTAAATTGCGTCAGCGCAAGCAGCCACAGCATCGCACGTTCGCGCGCCGGCGTCAGCAGCGGCACCGCTGGGGCCGTCATGCGAGCGCCTCGATATCGGTGCGGGCCTGGCGCAGGATGGCGCGGATGGCATCGGTATCGCCCGCGCGCCCACGCGCCAGCACCGCCGCCTTCAATTCGTGCATCAGGTGGCGCAGATCGTCATCCGCGCCGGCCGGCGCATCGACCCTGGCGGCAATCGCGTCGACATACGCGCGGTTCGCTTCCAGGAAGACCAGCCCTTCCGGTGTAATGCTGTGCAGCTTCTTGTTGCCATCGAGGCTGACGGCCACGTAACCGTGCCCCACCAGGCCGTGCATCAGCGGATAGATGGCGCCGGGACTCGGGGCATAGGCGCCGCCGGCGCGCTGGGCTATGGCCTTGATGATGTCGTAGCCGTGGCGCGGCTTGTCGGCGATCAATTGCAGCACCAGGTAGCGCAAGGTGCCCGCATCGAACATTTTCGGTCCGCGCGCGGCGGGAGCATGGTTGGCAACGCTGGCAGCGGCGCCCGGCGCATCGCCCTGGCTGTGGGTTGCCGCGCGCAGCGGGTGCGTGCCGCAAAGAAAAAGGGACATGGTATTCCTTAAGATATATCGCAATAAGATATATCTTATGCTTGAAGCCGCCGTAAGGCAAGGTTTACTTTCTGGCATCGAAGGCCGATACTCGCCCACATGCCTGCCATCACTGTCCGCCTCCTTACGCCAGACGACGCTTGCGCCTACCGCGCACTGCGCCTGGCCGGCATCGCCGAACTGCCTGCCGCCTTCTGCACCACGCACGCTGCGGAAAGCGACTTGCCGCTGGCACAGATAGCCAAGCGCTTGCGCGCCACTTCCCACCAAATAATATTTGGCGCTTTCAACGAGAAACAATTGATCGCCATTGCCGGCCTGCGCCGCGAACCGATCGCCGTCGTGCATGACAAGGCCAGCCTGTGGGGCGTGTACGTGGCGCCGCAGGCGCGCGGGCGCGGTGCGGGACGGCGACTGGTGCAGGTGGCCATCGCGCATGCCTGCGCCATTCCCGAGCTGAGCCACGTGCGCCTGGCCGTGGCACAGGACAACCACGCGGCGTTGACCCTGTACCTGGGCTGCGGCTTTACCCTGGCGGACGGTCCCGCGTCGGATGGCATGCTGCAAATGCAGCTGTTGCTATCCCGCCCGATGCGTGCAAGTGCAAGTGCAAGTGCCGAAAGTAATGTCTTTATGAAAATCAATACCTTACAAATCCCTGCGAAATAGCGGACAGACCGTTTTTTCTGTTGCAAGCAAACGCGGCAGGCCTTAGCATCGCGGCTTACAAAAAAAACTTGGGGAGAGCCAATGTCATCGGCCGAGACACAAACCGCCACGGGCAAAATGCCCCGGCAAATACCGTACATCATCGCCAACGAAGGCTGCGAACGCTTCAGCTTTTATGGCATGCGCAACATTCTGACGCCATTCCTCATCAGCACCTTGCTGCTGATGATCCCGATCGACCAGCGCACGGGTGAAGCCAAGCACGTCTTCCACACCTTCGTCATCGGCGTGTACTTCTTCCCGCTGCTGGGTGGCTGGCTGGCCGACCGCTTCTTCGGCAAATACAACACCATCTTCTGGCTCAGCCTCGTGTATTGCGCCGGCCATGCCTGCCTGGCGCTGTTTGAAAACAGCGTCAACGGCTTCTATTTCGGCCTGTTCCTGATCGCCTTCGGTTCCGGCGGCATCAAGCCGCTGGTGGCCTCGTTTGTGGGCGACCAATTCGACCAGACCAACAAGCACAAGGCCAAGCTGGTCTTCGACCTGTTCTACTGGATCATCAACTTCGGCTCCTTCTTCGCTTCGCTGCTGATGCCGATGTTCCTGCGCGACTTCGGTCCATCGATCGCCTTCGGCATCCCCGGCCTGATGATGCTGGCCGCCACCCTCGTCTTCTGGATGGGCGCCAAGAAGTACGTGCACGTGCCGCCGGCGCCGCCGAACCCCGATTCGTTCACCCGCGTGGCCCGCACGGCCCTGCTGGCCCGCGTCGATGGCGGTTCGCGTCCCGGCCTGTATGTGGCTTACGTCGGCGTGATCGGCGCCCTGTATGCGTTCTACAGCATTCCCGAATGGGGCTTCGTGATTTCGGCGTGTACCGCGCTGGTATTGCTGCTGGCCTTCGGCAGCATCGGCACGGCCATGCAGCTGGAACGCGCGCGCGGCATCCACCCCGACGAAGCCGTCGAAGGCGTGCGCGCCGTCCTGCGCATCCTCGTCATCTTCGCCCTCGTCACGCCATTCTTCTCGCTGTTCGACCAGAAGGCCTCGACCTGGATCGTGCAGGCGAACACCATGGAAAAACCAAGCTGGTTCTTGCCGGCGCAGATGCAGGCGCTGAACCCGATGCTCGTGATGCTCTTGATCCCGTTCAACAACCTGGTGCTGTACCCGATGCTGAACCGCTTCGGCCTGGAAGCGACAGCCCTGCGCCGCATGACGGCCGGTATCGGCTTTTCCTCACTGGCGTGGATCGTCATCGGCTTGCTGCAACTGGCCCTCGACAGCGGCAACGCCGTCTCCATCATGTGGCAAATCCTGCCGTACGCCTTGCTGACGTTCGGCGAAGTGCTGGTCTCGGCGACAGGACTGGAATTTGCCTACAGCCAGGCGCCCGTCTCGATGAAGGGCGCCATCATGAGCTTCTGGAATCTGTCGACCACGGTGGGCAACCTGTGGGTGCTGATCGTCAACCGCAGCGTCATGAACGAGGGCGTGATCGGCAAGATCGCCGAGAGCGGCATCAGCGTGACGGCTTTCCAGATGTTCTTCTTCGCCGCCTTTGCCGCGGTCGCCATGCTGGCCTTCGGCCTGTATGCAAGGCGTTACAAGATGGTCGACAACTACCGCCAGGCCGTGGTGCCGGGCAAGGCATGATCTACAAGTAAGCTGAAATGAAGAGCGCCCACAGAACATCGTGGGCGCTTTTTTTTGCCTGTCCTTGTCAGGTCGTTACCGTCGGCGCGTCGCGTCCCGTGCGGGCGCGGATCTGCGCCAGTTGCTCGGCCACGGCGATCAGTCCCGCCAGCGCCTCCTGCGTGGGGATGGCATGCCGGGCCGGATCGGCTTCGTAGCGCTCCAGGTACAGGCGCAGAGTGGCGCCTTCGGTGCCCGTGCCGGACAGGCGCAGCACGATGCGCGCGCCGTCTGTCATGATGACGCGGATGCCCTGCTGCGTCGCCACGGAGCCGTCGACCGGATCCGTGTAGCTGAAATCGTCGGCCAGCGCCACCGTACAGCCGCCCAGCGTCTGGCCCGGCAAGGCGGCGAGCCGGCCGCGCACGGCTTCCATCAGCTGTTGCGCGCCCACGCTGTCGATATCTTCGTAATCGTGGCGCGAGTAGTAATTGCGGCCATACGTGGCCCAGTGCGCGCGCACGATCTCTTCCACCGATTGTTTTTTCTCTGCCAGCAGGTTGAGCCAGAACAGCACGGCCCACACCCCATCCTTTTCGCGCACATGGTTCGAGCCTGTGCCATAGCTTTCCTCGCCGCACAAGGTGGCCATGCCGGCGTCGAGCAGGGTGCCGAAGAACTTCCAGCCCGTCGGCGTCTCGTAGCACGGGATGCCCAGCGCGGCGGCGACCCGGTCGGCCGCACCCGACGTCGGCATCGAGCGGGCGATGCCCTTCAAGCCGGCGCGGTAGCCGGGCGCCACGCTGGCGTTGGCGGCCAGGATGGCCAGGCTGTCCGACGGCGTGACGTCGAAGCGGCGCCCGACGATCATATTGCGGTCACCGTCGCCATCCGAGGCGGCGCCGAAGTCGGGGGCTGCATTGTCACCATCTCCGGCCGCCATGATGGCGATCAGTTGCTGCGCGTTGACGGGATTCGGGTCGGGATGGCCGCCGCCGAAGTCTTCCAGGGGCACGCCGTTGATGACGCTGCCCTTCGGCGCGCCCAGCATGCCTTCCAGGATGGCCGTCGCATACGGGCCGGAAACGGCGTGCATGCCGTCGAAGCAGAGGCGCAAGCCGCCCGCGAACAGGGCGCGGATGGCGTCGAAATCAAACAGCTGCTGCATCAGTTCCGCGTAGTCGGCGACGGGGTCGATCACTTCGACCGTCATTTGCTCGATGCGCGCCAATCCCAGCGCATCGAGGTCGATGTCGGCAGCGTCGCTGATGCGGTATTCGGTGATGGCTTGCGTACGCGCGTAGATGGCTTCGGTGACCTTCTCGGGCGCCGGGCCGCCATTGGCGATGTTGTACTTGATGCCGAAATCGCCATCAGGGCCACCGGGATTATGGCTGGCCGACAGGATGAGGCCGCCGCTGGCACGATGCTTGCGAATCACGCAGCTGACGGCCGGCGTCGACAGGATGCCGCCTTGCCCCAGCAGCACGCGCGCATAACCATGCGCGGCCGCCATGCGCAGCACCGTCTGGATGGCCGCGCGATTGTAAAAGCGGCCGTCGCCGCCCAGCACCAAAGTCTGGCCATGGCAGTCGCCGAGCGTGTCAAAAACGCTCTGCACGAAGTTTTCCAGGTATTGCGGTGCACTGAAGACCGCCACCTTCTTGCGCAGGCCCGAGGTGCCGGGCCGCTGGCCTGCCATCGGCGCCGTATTGATAATTTGAATAGCCATCTTGCCTCCTTATTAACTTCCGATGGTAACGCATGCCAGGCAAGCGGCAAAGCGTTGTACGTCTGCCACGGTGCGCCAAGCCGCTTAACGCTGCATCCCGGCATGCCATATAATGAGAATCATTCTCATATGCGGCATTCCTGGCTGCGGACTCATACATCGGACGCCGTGACTGGCTACAGCCTCAGTCCCAAGCTGGAGCTGTCGCTGACGGTGAACAAGCTGTTTGACAAGAAATACTACGCGCGTGTGTGGGCCGCCTATGGTTCCAACTTCTACGGCGAACCGCGCACGCCATGCTGACCCTGCGCGGCCAGCTGTCAACGCCAGCGTTCCTGCGCACGCACGGCCGCCGCCGGCAATGGGGCGGCCGTCCTCGTTTACAACATCGTACTCTTGCATCTCTCACAACCCCGCACTATAATAAGAATAGTTCTCATTCACATTTTCAACTCCCACCGGAGTCTGCACGCAGTCGCCTGACTGATGCCCGGCTGGATGACACGCTGCGCCAGCCAGGCACCACCGCCAAGCAAGCCTCCCATACCAAAAACGCCAGCCGCTCGACGGTGGGCACACGAGAAGAAGGATGTTTCATGGCGCGAGCACGTTCGCTGGCCGGCATGGTTGCCGGCCCGTTTCCCCCACCGGTTTCCCACCTTGCCCTGCGTCCGCTGGCCATCGCCGTGCATTCGGCATTGCTGGCGGCAGCACTGGGGAGCAGCGCGGCCGTGGCAGTGGAAACGCCGGCCACGCCCGCTGAAGCCACCTTGAGCGAGATCAAGGTGCTGGGCCAGCAAGACAAGGCGGCGACGGAAAACACGGGCTCCTACACCACCAAACAGATGGCCACGGCCACGCGCCTGGGCCTGTCGATCCGCGACACACCGCAATCGATTTCCGTGGTGACGCGCCAGCGCATGGATGACATGGGCCTGAACAGCCTGGCCGACGTGCTGGTGCAGTCGACGGGCGTGACGGTGCAGGAACTCGATAGCGAACGCATCAGTATTTCAGCGCGCGGCTTTTCCATCGGCAATTATCAGATCGATGGCGTCGCCGTCAATTCGGGCGCCAACGGACTGTTCGACACGGCCGTGTATGACCGCATTGAAATCGTGCGCGGCGCCACGGGCCTGGTCAGCGGCAATGGCGACCCGTCAGCCACTGTCAATATGCTGCACAAGCGCCCCGGCAAGGAATTGGCCGCCTCGGCCGGACTGACGGCGGGTTCATGGAGCAAATATCGGCTCGAAGGCGACATCAGCGGACCGTTGAACGCGGACGGCAGCATCCGCGGGCGCGCCGTGCTGGTGGGGCAGAACCGCCATTCCTATCTTGACGTCTACAAGGAGCGCAAGGTGGTCGCCTCCATGCTGCTGGAGGCGGACTTGACGGCCCATACCATGCTGACGGCCGGCATCGACTATCAAAAGAACACGCCGAAAGGCACGAGCTGGGGTACCACGCCCCTGTTCTTCAGCGATGGCACGCCCGCCAACATGCCGCGCTCGTTCAACATGGCGGCCAAGTGGAGCAGCTGGGAGCGCGAATTCCAGAACAGCTATGTCTACCTCGACCACCGCTTCGCCAACGGCTGGAAGATCCGGGCCGCCTACGGACGCCTCGACAGCTCCTGGGACGGCAAGCTGTATTTCGGTGGCGCGGAATATCCGCGTCGCGACGGCTCCGGATTGAAGGTCTGGAGCGGCGCCTTCCCCTACGAAGAAAAACAGGACAATCTGGATATTTCCGCCAACGGCACCTTTCCCCTCTTCGGCCGCCAGCATGACCTGGTGCTGGGTATCAATGGCTGGAAACGCACTGGCACGACGAAAGCGGCAGCACTGCGCAAGCCGCTGCCGTTCTCGGAAGAGATCGCCGACTACCGCCACTGGACGGGCAACGTGCCTGAGCCCGATGTGGTGTACACGGGCGCGCGCGGCGTCGTCACCACGCAGCAGACGGGCGCCTTCATCGCCACCCGCATCAATGTCACGGACAGCTTCAAGGTGCTGGGCGGCGCCCGCGTGAGCAAATGGAAGACCTACAAGGAAAACTACGATACCGGCAATGCCTACACGGGGCGCACTGCCGCGTATGACACCAAGGACGTCGTCACGCCGTACGCGGGCGTGGTGCTCGACGTCAGCAAGAGCACCTCGCTGTACGCCAGCTATACAGACCTGTTCAAGCCGCAAAACCTGAAGGACAAGAACAACGCCTTCCTCGACCCGATCACGGGCAGCAACGTGGAAGCGGGCGTGAAGAGCGATTTTTTCGACGGCGCCGTGAACGCCTCGTTCGCCGTGTATGAAGCCAGGCAGGACAACCTGGGCGAGGAAGATGCGTCCGTGCCGCTGAACGTCGTGCTGCCGGACGGCAGCCGCCCCTATGTCTCGACGGGCAAGGGCACGAAAAGCCGCGGCTACGAGGCGGAAGTGTCAGGCAGCCCCCTGAGCAGCTGGCAGCTGTTCGCCGGCTACACGCACAACCGCTCGAAGGATGCCAAGGGCGTGCTGACCAATACCATCCAGCCGACCAATATGCTGCGCGTCTCAACCACCTACCGCTTGCCGGGCGAGCTGCAGAACCTGACCATCGGCGGCGGCTTGAACTGGCAGAACGAAATCTACACGACGGCCACCCTGCCGGACAAAAGCAGGATCCGGGTCAGCCAGGGCAGCTACGTGCTGGCCAACCTGATGGCGCGCTACCAGATCAGCCCGAAACTGTCGGCCAGCCTGAATGTCAACAACCTGTTCGACAAGACGTATTTCCGTCGCGTGGGTTTCTATAACGGCGGCTACTACGGCGAACCGCGCAACGTGGCGCTGAACCTGCGTTACCAGTACTGATGCACGCTGTCCTTGGGAACCCGGCCGATTTTCCATTCACATAACAAGATAAGGCATACACCATGCACCTCACTTCCATCGCGCGCCTCGGCGCCCTCGCCACCGCCCTGCTGGGCACGGCCATCGCTTCTGGCACGGCCAGCGCGCACCAGATCTGGCTGCAGCAGGACGGCAAGGCAGCCAGCGTGTATTTCGGCGAATTCGGCGACAACCTGCGCGAAGCGTCGCCCGGCCTGCTGGACAAGTTCAGCATCAAGAACGTGACGTGGGTGTCGGCCAAGGGCGCGCAGTCGCTGCAGGCGAGCAAGACGGCCGGCGCGTTCATCCTGAATGGCAAGGTGGGCGCCGGCGAAAGCATCATCGTCGAGGAAGACAACTACCCGTCATGGGAAGAGAAGAAGGATGGCAAGGCCACACGCACCGTGTGGATTCCCGCCGCGCGCCTGGTCGCCGACGCCAAGGCGCAAGTGCCCGCACTGACCCTGGACCTGGTACCGACCGGCAAACCAGGCCAGTTCCAGGTCAGCTACCAGGGCAAGCCGCTGGCGCAAGCCAAGGTCAACGCCGTGGTGCAATCGGGTTGGGGCAAGGAAGCGTGGAGCGATGCGCAAGGCCTGGTCAGCTTCCCGCTGCCATGGAAGGGAAGCTATGTACTGGAAGTGCAGCACACAGACAAGACGGCCGGCCAGCGCGGTGCGCAAGCCTATGACAAGGCCATGTTCGTGACCACCCTGAGCCTGGTGCAGCCGCAAGGCGTGACGCCGCTGCCGGCCGGCCCGGCCCTGCCACCGAGCAAGGATCACGACTGACCATGCAAGCGCCAGCCAATACCGAATCCACTAGCACCGCTGAAAAAATCGCGCGTCTGCGGCTCTCCGCCGGTGCGCTCTACCGCCTCGGCGTGGCTTCGCGCAGCGTGGCGGCCATCGTTGGCGGCTACGTGCTGGCCGCGCTGGTCACCATGCTGCTGTCGGTGAGCCTGCCCATGGCCCGTTCCGAAGCCGTCATGACAGCCACCCTGCTGTCCTTTGCCATCTACACCTGCGTGGTGATGTGGGTCTTCGCCACGCGCAGCGCCCTGCGCGCCTGGTTGGGCCTTCTGATTCCCGCCGCCGTCATCGCCGCCATCCTGCAGTCGATGGACGCACTATCCTGGAGTCTCGCATGAAAGAAGGTTTCCGCCAGTCGATGGCGTGGCTGCACACCTGGTCCGGCCTGCTCGTCTGCTGGATCTTGCTGCTGGTGTTTTGCGCCGGCACGGCCAGTTACTACCGCAATGAAATCACCCTGTGGATGCAGCCCGAATTGCACGGCGCCGCCGCCAGCCAGGTGAGCACCGAGGAAGCGGCCAATGTCGCGCAAAAAGCGATGGAAGAACGCGCCACGGGTGCCACGCGCTGGTTCATCAGCCTGCCCGGCGAGCGCAATCCCGCCACGCAACTGGGCTGGAGCAAGCCGTCGCAACCCGGAGAAAAGAAACGCGGACGGCGCGGTAATTTTCATAGCGAAAAAGCCGACCCGGCCACGGGCGAAGTATTGTCGAAGCCGCGCGAGACGCGGGGTGGCGAATTCCTTTATCGCCTGCATTTCGACCTGCACTACATGTCGGCCATCTGGGGCCGCTGGATCGTGGGTTTTTGCGCCATGTTCATGTTCGTCTCCATCATCAGCGGCATCGTCACGCACAAGCGCATCTTCAAGGACCTGTTTACCTTCCGGCCGAAAAAGGGCCAGCGCTCGTGGCTGGACGCGCACAACGTGACAGCCGTGCTGGCACTGCCCTACCACATCATGATCACCTATACGGGCCTGGTCACCCTGATGTTCCTGTACATGCCATCGGGCGCCACGGCCGCCTACAAGGGCGACCAGGATGCCTTCTTCGCCGAAGCCTTCCCGGGCCGCTCGGGCGACAGCAAGCCGGCCGGCGTGGCCGCGCCGCTGACGCCACTGGCACCCCTCGTGCGCCAGGCCGAGCAGCACTGGGGCGGCAAAGTCGAACGCATCTCCGTCAACCACCCGGGCGACGCCCACGCCACCATTTCGCTGACGCGCGCCGGCGGACGCGACATGTCGTCGAAGCAGCCGTCGATGGAATTCGATGGCGTCACCGGCAAGCTGCTGTCGACCGATGGCGACGCGCAGCCCGGCGCCGCCGCCACGCAAGGCGTCATGGTTGGACTGCACGTCGCGCATTTCGGCGGCCCGCTGCTGCGCGCACTGTTCTTCCTCTCCGGCCTGGCCGGCTGCGCCATGGTCGCCACGGGCGCCCTGCTGTGGGCCGTCAAGACGCGCCAGAAGCAGGCCAAGGCGCTGGCCGCCGGCAAGCGCGCCAGCTTCGGCCTGCGCCTGGTCGAAGCGCTCAACATCGGCGCCATCGCCGGCATTCCGATCGCCTTCGGCGCCTACTTCTGGGCCAACCGCCTGCTGTCGGTGACGATGGAAGACCGGCCGAAAGAGGAAATCGCCTGCTTCTTCGGCGCCTGGGCCCTGGCCGCCATCATCGCCCAGCTGCGCCCATCGCGCACGATGTGGCGCATGCAGCTGGCCGCCGGCGCCTTCCTGTTGGCATCGCTGCCCGTGCTGAACGTCTTCACCACCGGGTCGCACCTGGGCGTGACCCTGTTCCTGGGCCGCGGCCCCGTGGCGGTGGCCGCCTTCGACCTGGTGGTGCTGGTGCTGGGCCTGGGCCTCGCGTATGCGGCGTTCAAATTGAAACCGCTGCCCGTGAAGGCATCGAAGGCGCAAAAAGCAACGGACGCCGCCAAGCCGGCAACGACGATGGAGGCCGCGTGATGGAGCTGCTGTCGAACTTCCTCGTCTTCGCGCTGTGCTATGCAGGCCTGTCGTCGCTATGCCTGGCGATGGACCGCCACTACGCCGACCTGCACGGGCGCGGCGCCGAACCGCCCGCGCCGCTGCGCCGCCGCCTGCAGTGGGCCGGCTGGCTGGCGCTGGCGGCCGCCCTGGCCTGGGCCATGCACATCGCCGGCGGCGGCTACGGCCTGGTCTACTGGATCGGCAGCCTGACGGGCTGCGGCTTGCTGCTGATCTGGCTGCTGCCCTATGCGCCCCACCAGGCCATGCGCCTGGCGCGCGTCATCGGCGGCGCGGCCGTGCTGGCCGTCATCGCGCTGGCAGTGCTGTAGTTATCGTGGCCATGCCAGGCAGTCCGTTCGCGCCCTCCCCCCTGCTGCCCACGCAGCTGGAAAACCCTTACCGCGCACACCACGGCTGGCTGGCGCACTGGCTGCAGCGGCGCCTGGGCAATGCTGCCGAGGCGGCCGATTGGATGCAGAATACCTTCGCGCGCCTGCTGGCCGGCCCAACGGCGCAGCCGCAAACGCCGGCCCTGCGCGCACCGAAAGCCTATCTGGCGACGGTCGCAAAACGTCTGCTGATCAACCACTTGCGCCGCCAGTCGCTGGAACGCGCGTGGCTGGACGCACTCACTGCCCTGCCCGAACACCATATGCCATCGACCGAGCAGCGCGCGCAAATCGTGCAGGTGCTGCAAGCGGTCGATGCCATGCTCGACGGCCTGAAACCGCAGGTGCGCGCCGTCTTCATCATGGCGCAGATCGCAGGCCATGCGTATGCGGACATCGCCGCGCAACTGGGCATCGGCGAGCGCTCCGTGAAGCGCTACATGGCCGAGGCCCTGACCGAATGCGTGCTGCGGGCGCCGGATCTGCCGGCATGAGCGCCGCTGCTCCGCTGTCGCGCAAGGTGGCGCGCCAGGCGGTCGAATGGTATTTGCTGGAGCAGTCGGGCCAGGCCACGCCGGATGACCTGGCGGCGTCGGCCCAATGGCGCGCACTCGACCCGGAACACGCGCGTGCCTGGCACAGGGTGCAGCAGGTGAGCCAGACGGCGAATCTGCTGCCGCCGGATCTGGCCGCGCCCGTGCTGCGCCGGCCGCAGCGCCGCGTGGCCATACAGGTGCTGCTGGCGCTGATGGCTGCGCCCGCCGCCTGGCTGCTGGTGCGCCACGAGATGCTGGCCGATTACCGCAGCGGCGTGGGCGAACGGCGCGAAGTATCCTTGCCCGATGGCGGCACCCTGGTGCTCAACACGGACAGCGCCGTCGATGTGGCGTATGGCGCCGCCGAACGCCGGCTGACCCTGCGCCGCGGCGAAGTGCTGGTACAGACGCGCCCCGACCATGCGGGCAACCGACCTTTCATCGTCACCACTTGCCATGGCCGCATCCGCGCGCTGGGCACGCGCTTCACCGTGCGCGTCGACGACGATGGCAGCCGCGTGACGGTGCTCGAACATGCCGTGGAAATTACGCCGCGCGCGCCGTCGGCCACCGTGCGCACGGTCATGGCGGGCCAGCAAAGCCGCTTCGACGCCAGCCACGCCAACCTGCCCGCGCCGGCGCCGCTGCAGGCCGATGCGTGGGCGCGCGGCATGCTGGCGGCACAGGACATGCGCCTCGATGCCTTCGCTGCCGAATTGTCACGCTACCGCCCCGGCCTGCTGCGCGTGGAGCCGCAAGTGACGGGCTTACGGCTGTCAGGCGCCTTCCAGCTCGACGACACGGACGCCGTGCTGGAAAACCTCGCGCGCATCCTGCCCGTCGACGTGCTGTACCGCACCCCGTACTGGGTCACCCTCGCGGCCCGTAAAAAATAGTTGTGAAAAGTTGGCCCTTTTTTTCACCATGGCCTGTCCTGTGGGTATTGCAACGACATTTTGCAACGACATCTTGCAACGACACCCCACCGGAAAGGCCAGACCATGCACCCACCCCGTTTGACTCCCCTCGCGCGTGCGCACGCCGGGCCTGAACGGCAGCTACCCGGTGCCGCAGGCACTGGCCAGCGGGGAACGCAGCTACGTGCTGCGCAAGGCGGGTACGGCATCGCCCGCCGCGCCGATTGCCGCGACCCTGGGCGAAGTAGCCCGTTCCAGGCCTTCGGCCGCAAGCACGAATTGGTGCTGGGCGTGAGCGCCTCGGAACTCAAGACGAATAGCCCCATCTATCCGGGCTGGCGCCTCGATGGCTATGACTATACGGTGCCGGATATCCATCACTGGAATGGCGCCATGCCGGTACCCGGCTACAGCGGCGCGCGCCTGTCATACTGGAAACGCGACATCCGCAGCGATTATGCCAACGACACGAACCTGTACGACGCCATGCGCGAAAACGGCAAGATCACGCCGTATGCGGGCCTCGTCTACGACCTGGGCCAGCACTGGTCGGCCTACGCCAGCTACACCTGCATCTTCACGCCGCAAAGCCAGCGCGACGTCAACAGCCGCTTCCTGGCACCGCTGGAAGGCAAGCACTACGAAGTGGGTGCGAAGGGCGAATTCTTCGGCGGCAAGCTCACCACCAGCGCCGCCGTCTTCCAGCTGAAGCAGGAGAACCTGGCCTGGTGCTGGGCGGCGGCGTGAACTGGCAGAGCGATATCTACATGGATGACCGCGGGCCGAATGGCGAACGCTTCACGCAAAAGGCGTATGCGGTGGCGGGACTGATGGCGCTGTACCAGGTCAGTGCGCAGCTGGTGGCGACCCTGAACTTCAATAATGTCTTCGACAAGAAGTACTACTCGACGGGCATGGACGGCTACTACGGCGATCCGCGCAACGCCATGCTGTCGCTGCGCTATCAGTTCTGAATGACTTCACTACTTTTGAGCAGCACCTCGATGCCCTCGGGCGCCATGGCACGGCCCAGGTGGTAGCCAAACGCCTCGTCGCAGCCCATCTCGGCCAGCAGTTCCAGCTGCTCGCCGCTTTCGACGCCGCCGGCGATGGTGCGCAGTCCGAGCGTGCGCGCCATCGCCACGATGGCGCGTACCATGGCGCTGTCGCCACCGGGCTTGCCCAGGTCGTCGACAAAACACTTTTCGATCTTCACGGCATCCGTGGGAAAGCGTTTCAGGTAGTTCAGCGAAGCATCGCCCGTGCCGAAATCGCTGATGGCAATTGCCATGCCCAGTTGGCGGAACTGGCGCAGTATCAGTTCGCAGTTCTGGCTGCGCTCGATCAGGATGCCGGCGGCGATTTCCAACTCGATGCAGTGCCCCGGCACGCCGGCCGCCTCCAGCGCGGCGGCGAAATTGCGCGCGATATCGCGCTGGTAGAACTGGCGCGCCGACAGGCTGACGGACACCGTCAGCATCTGCCCCTGCGCGATCCAGCTGCGCGCCTGTTCCACCGCCGTGGCCAGCACCCAGGCGCCCACCGGCAGGATCAGCGCGCTTTCTTCCAGCACCGGCAAAAAATCGAGCGGCATCATCAGTCCCAGTTCCGGATGCTTCCAGCGCAGCAGCGCCTTCACGCCCGTGATCCTGCGCGTCTTCAGGTCCATGCGCGGCTGGTAGAACAGGGCGAATTCGTTGCGTTCGAGCGCATGGCGCAGGGCCGTCTCGAGGATGGTGCGCGAATACGACTGCGTCTGCATGCGCGCGGCGTAGCGCAGACAAGTACCCGGCGCGTGGCGCTTGGCCGCATACATGGCCAGGTCGGCCTTTTCGATCAGCGCATTGACGTCATCGTCATCGTCCGGGTACAGGGCCACGCCCACGCTGGCCGCCACCGACAAGCTGTATTCGCCGATAACGAAGGGGGCGCCGATGGCGGCGACGATTTTTTCGGCCACCCGCTCGGCATCGTGTGCCGTGCGCAATTCCGTCAGCAGGATGATGAATTCGTCGCCGCCCTGGCGCGCCACCGTGTCGACCTTGCGCACGCACTGCTGCACCCGGCGCGCGAACTCCGTCAGCACCTGGTCGCCCACGTCGTGCCCCAGGCTGTCGTTGATGGATTTGAAGCGGTCGATGTCGACGAACAGCACGGCCAGCAAGCCCTGGTGGCGGCGCGCGTAGGCGATGCCGTGCTCGAAGCGGATCTGGAAATGCAGGCGGTTCGGCAGCCCCGTCAAGCCGTCGTGGTGGGCGATGAATTCCAGCTGTTGCTCGGCGCGCCGGCGCGCCGACACATCGTGCAGCAGCAACACCGCACCGCCCTGCGCCAGCGGCGCGCAGCTGTACTGCACGTCGATGCGCTTGCCATCGAGATGGCGCAGCAGCACGGCGCCGCGCACCACTTCCAGTACTTCCTGCCGCGCCACGCAGTCGCGCACCTGGCGCGCCGCATCGATGGGCGTACCGTCATGGAACAGCGGAAGCAACTGCGTCACGGGCTGGCCCAGGCCATCGTCGCCCAGCAGGCCACCCATGGCGTTGGCGCGGGGATTCAGGTACTGCACCACGCCATCGTGGTCGGTGCCGATGACGGCCGCCGGCAATGCGTGCAGCAGCGCCAAGCTGTGGGCCTGCGCCGCCTGCAGCACGGCCCCGGCCGCATGGCGCAGCCGCCAGGCGCGCGCCGCATGCCATTGGCAGGCCAGCAGCACGCTCAGCATCACGGCCAGGCCCAGGCACAGCGCCAGCAGCAGCGCCGTCATGCGTTACCCGGCAGGCGGAAAGTGAAGAACATGGTTTTCCTTTGCAACGCGCGCCACGCGGCCGGGCGCAGATCCATGCGGAAAGGAAATAGTATAAGAATTTCGCCGGACTTTTTGCCTGATCGGGCGCCGCTTGACTGGCATCAAACGCCGCGAGGCGGGCCCGCGTCAGGTCAGCGACAGTCTCCGGGCCGGCGCGGCCACGCCGGGAACGGCGTGCAGTTTGAAGATGCTGACGGCATCGGCCAGGCTGGCTGCCTGCTGCTGCAGCGCGTCCGCGGCGGCGGCGGCCTGTTCCACCAGCGCCGCATTCTGCTGCGTCACGCCATCCATCTGGCTGATGGCGATGCTGATCTGCTCGATGCCATCGCGCTGTTCTACGCTGGCCACGGCGATCTCGCCGATGATGGCGTTGACGCGCTGCACGCTGCTGACCACGTCATCCATCGTGCGCCCCGCCTGGCCGGCCAGTACGCTGCCCTCTTCCACCGTGCGCACAGATTCGCCGATCAGCTGCTTGATTTCCATGGCCGCCGCGGCCGACCTGTGCGCCAGGCTGCGCACTTCGGTGGCCACGACGGCAAAGCCGCGTCCCTGCTCGCCCGCGCGCGCCGCTTCCACGGCCGCATTCAGCGCCAGGATATTCGTCTGGAAGGCAATGCCGTCGATGACGGCGATGATGTCGACGATACGCTTCGACGAAGCATTGATATGGCTCATGGTCTGCACCACCTGCGCCACGGCCTCGCCGCCCCGCTGCGCCACGTCGGATGCGCCGCCGGCCAGCTGGCGCGCCTGGTCCGCGTTATCATTATTCTGCCGCACGGTGGAGGTCAGCTCGATCATCGAGGCGGCCGTTTCTTCCAGCGAGCTGGCCTGCTCCTCCGTGCGCGAAGACAGGTCCATGTTACCGCTGGCAATTTCACCCGACGCCGTGGCGATGGCGTCCGTGCCGGCCCGCACCCGTCCCACGATGTCGGCCAGGTTGCCGCTCATCGCCTTCAAGGCACGCAGCAGGTCGCCAATTTCATCGCGGCCGCTGTCGGCCACCACGGCGCGCAAGTCGCCGGCCGCCACTTGCTGGGCGATGCCGACGGCCGCACCCAGCGGCACCGTGATGCTGCGGATCAGCCACCATACGGTGATTGACCCCACGACCAGGGTCACCAGCACGGTGGCCAGCATGGCGATGCTCGCGCTGCGGTGCGCGGCCGCGTCCTGCTCCTTCATCTGCGCCATCAGGCTGTGCGACTGCTTGCCTATGCCCGCGACGATGGCGTCGATCTGGCGCGTCGGTTCGCGATCGATACCCTTGACTAGCGCATCGACGGCCTGCGCGCTGTCGGCGCGCGCGCCATCATATTTTTGCAGCGCCGCCAGGTAGCTCACGCCCAACGCATCGTGCGCCTGCAGCGCCTGCTCCACGGGCGCCGTGTCGAGTTTCAGCGCCCCCATCATCGTCTGCAGGCTTTTCAATTCCTTGCGCGTCTGCGCGCCACTGGCGACAAACGCTTCACGGTAGCGCTGGAAGGCGGCCGCATCGCCGCCGCGCAGCAGGATGTTTTTCCATTCCTGCACCTGGATCTTGAATTCCACCTGCGCGCTGCGCGCCGCGTCGACCGCTTCCGTCAGGGCCACGGAGCGTTGCATGGCGTCCGCGCTGCGCGCACTGGCGGCGTCGAGCGCGCTCCAGCCGCGCACGCCAACGAATACCAGCGCAAGAAAGAAGAAGGCACCCAACAGACCCAGGCGGACGGAGATTTTCAGATTCGCGAGTTGCATGTATTTCTCCCAGCGGCAAGAACAGGATGGCAACAAAGGCGTCGCCAAAAACTATCCAATTCTCACCGATGAGGAAATCATGCAGCGTGCTCCGTGAAAAACCAAGGGACACTTTCACTAGAGAAACACTTTCAGCATAGAAACAACAAATTACACGGAAAGGTTGACTGTCTGGCCATATTGCCGGGCTCGCAGCATGGTCGGGCCGGCAATCTTGCCGGCAGCGCTAGCGCGCCGCCGCGGCCGCTCCCGCGAACTCTTCGCGCAGCAGCGGATACAAACGCCGGTAACGCGCCAGGCGCTCATCCAGCACGCCGGACGGCTGCGGCACCACCGTTTCCTGCACGGGCGGGCGCGTGCACACCTGCGCTGGCGGCAAGCCCGTCACCGCCATCCGCGCCAGGCGCGCCGCGCCCAGCGTGCCGCCGGCCACGCCATGGTCGTGCCGCAGCACGTTCAAGCCCGAGGCATTCGCGCACAGTTGGGCCCAGAAGCGGCTGCGCGAACCGCCGCCCACGAACGACGCTTCTTCCAGCCGCGTGCCGGCGTTGCGCAAGGCTGCATTGCCGTCGGCCATGGCAAAGGCCACGCCTTCCATCACGCTGTAGGCCAGTTCCGCGCGCCCGTGTTCCGTCGACAAGCCGAAAAACACCCCGCGCGCCGTGGCATCGTTATGCGGCGTGCGCTCGCCGCTCAGGTATGGCAAAAAGATGGGCGCCGTGCGCGCTTCCACGTTTTCCGCCAGCGATACCAATGCGCCGATGTCGCTCGATTGCGTCAGCCGCGCCACCCAACTGAGGCTGGACGCGGCGCTGAGGATCACGCTCATCTGGTGCCAGCGCTCGGGCAGGCAATGGCAGAATGCATGCACACCCTGGCCCGGATTGGGCGCATAGCCATCGCTGCCTGCAAACAGCACGCCCGACGTCCCCAGCGACAGCAGGCCGGCGCCCGGTTCCACCACGCCCAGGCCTATGGCGGCGGCAGCGTTGTCGCCCGCGCCGCCGGCCAGCAGCACGGTGTGCGCGATGCCCCATTCCTGGCACAGGGCCGGGCGCACCTGCGCGGCGGCGGCGCTGCCTTCGACCAGGCGCGGCATGTGCTCGCGCGTCAAACCCGTGGCGGCAAGCATGCGCTCGGACCAGTCGCGTTTGGCCACGTCCAGCCACAGGGTGCCGGAAGCGTCGGACATGTCGGACACGTACTCGCCCGTCAGGCGCAGCGCCACGTAATCCTTGGGCAGCAGGACCTTGGCCGTGGCGCGGAACAGCGCCGGCTCATGCTTTTGCAGCCACAGCAGCTTGGGTGCCGTGAAACCGGGCATGGCCTGGTTGCCCGTGATGGCGCGCGACTCCGGCACCAGCGCCTCGAGTTCCACGCATTCGGCAAAGGCGCGCGTGTCGTTCCACAGGATGGCCGCGCGCAGCACATGCTGCTGCTTGTCAAGCAGGGTGGCGCCATGCATCTGGCCCGACAGGGCGATACCGCGCAAGCCGGAAAACGCCAGCGGCTGCGCGCTGCGGATGGCGGCGATGACGTCCAGCATGGCGTGCCACCAGTCTTCGGGATGCTGTTCCGACCAGCCGGGATGGGGGCTGGCGACACGCAGGGTCACGCCGGCGCTGGCAAGGATGGTTTGGGCGTCATCGGTGAGGATGGCCTTGACTTCGGAAGTGCCGATATCGATGCCGAGATAGGTCACGATGGTTCCATGAAAAGTGTATGGGCGCCCGCGCACGGCGGCGATTTCAGGTTATGGTAATCGCCCGGCGCCGGCGGCAGCACGCCTTTCCGCATACTTTTTCACACTTTTCCGATACGCGTCAGCCAGCGCGTTCAACCATGCTGACGGAAGTCGCAGCGGTAGACATTCGTGTCCTTGCCGTCCGGCGGCAGGCGCGCAAAACGCTCGAAACGCAGTCCCAGCTTGTTGAGCAGCTTGATCGACGTCTGGTTCTGCTGCGAAGTGATGCCGTACACGGTGGGCAGGCGCAGCACGTGCTGCGCATGGCGCATGACGGCGGCGGCCGCCTCATGGGCATAGCCCTGGCCCCAGTAAGCGGGCAGCAGGGCGTAGCCGATGTCGGGACCGGGCAGGCTGGCGCGCAGTATCAGACCGCAAATGCCGATGGCGATGCCGTCGCTGCGCCGCTCGACGATGCAGAAGGAATAGCCATGCTGGCGAAACTGCGCCATCGCTCCCGTCTCCAGGGCCGCGCGGGCCGCTTCCACGGTATGCAGATGGCGCTGGCCGATATTGGCGATCCATGATGGCTCGTTGACCAGCGCCAGGTAGAACGCCGCATCGCCGGGCGTGACGGTGCGCAGCCGCAGCCGGGGTGTCTCGATGACCGTCATCGACTCTGTCATGGCGCCGCTCATGCCGGCCACTGCATCGGATCGGTCAGCAGCTGGTACATCACGTAGGCGTCGACATAGCCGAGCTGCGCGTGGCGGTAGGCCAGCGGCAGGGTGGCGACGACGCTAAAGCCCAGCTTTTTCCACAAGGTGACGGCGGCCAGGTTGGTGCTGACGACGAAGTTGAACTGCATCGCCAGGTAGCCGACGCGGCGCGCTTCTTCCATGCAGTGCACGCCCAGCAGGCGGCCCACGCCCACGCCCTGCGCGGCCGGATCGACCATGAACGAGGCATTGGCCACGTGCGCGCCGTGGCCCGGCTGGTTCGCCACCAGCTTGTACATGCCCAGCAGGCGCTCGCTGCCCATCACGGCGACATAGCTTTGCACGCCACGGCCGAACCAGTAGGCGTGGCACTCTTCGCGCGAGGTATCGGCGGGGAAGGTATAGGTGTCGCCAGCGGCCACCAGGACCTGGAAGATGACCCACATGGCGTCGAAGTCGGCTTCATTGGCCGGGCGGATATCAATTTCTTTCAAGGCGGTGCTCCCGATAACAAGTTATGCCAGATTGTATCAGCGCCCCAGGCAGAAATTGACCGTCTCGGGCCGGCCCGGCAGGTGCAGGCGCGCACTGGCGCGCGGCGCCTCGCTGACGACTTTCCCGCGCCGCAGCACCAAGCGCCGCGCGGCGCGCAGGCGCAGCGCTTCCACCGTGGAGCCGCAATCGAGGATCAGCAAGTCCGCATGGCAGCCGGGCGCGATACCATAGCCATCGAGGCCCAGGATGCGCGCCGGCGTTTCCGTCACGGCCAAAAAGCACTCGTGCATGGCTTGCTGGCCCGTCATCTGCGCCACGTGCAAGCCCATGTGCGCCACTTCCAGCATATCGCCCGAACCAAGGCTGTACCACGGGTCCATCACGCAGTCGTGGCCAAAGGCGACGGGGATGCCGGCGGCCAGCATCTCGGGCACGCGCGTCATGCCGCGCCGCTTCGGATACGTATCGTGGCGCGCCTGCAAGGTAATGTTGATGAGGGGGTTGGCAATGGCCGCCACGCCCGCCTCGCGGATCAGGGGCAAAAGCTTGCTCACATAATAATTGTCCATCGAATGCATGGACGTCAGGTGCGAACCCGTCACCCTGCCCTGCATGCCAAGGCGCTGGCTGTGGAAGGCCAGGGTTTCGATATGGCGCGACAGCGGGTCGTCCGACTCGTCGCAATGCATGTCGACCATCAGGCCACGCTCGCAGGCAAATTCGCACAGCAGGCGCACGGATTCGGCGCCATCGGCCATGGTGCGCTCGAAATGGGGGATGCCGCCCACCACGTCCACGCCCATGGCAATCGCGCGCTTCAGATTGTCGAAGGCGCCGGGACTACGCAGGATGCCATCCTGCGGAAAGGCCACCAGTTGCAGGTCGAGGTAGGGCGCCACCTGGCGCTTGACGTCGAGCAGCGCTTCGACGGCCAGCAGGCGCGGGTCGCAGATATCCACGTGCGAGCGGATGGCCAGCAAGCCGCGCGCCACGGCCCAGTCGCAATACTGCAGGGCGCGTTGCACCAGCGTGTCCTGCGTCAGCTGCGGCTTCAGTTCGCCCCACAAGGCGATGCCTTCGAGCAGGGTGCCGGACGCGTTGACGCGCGGCAAGCCATAGCTGAGCGTGGCGTCCATGTGGAAGTGCGCATCGACAAACGGCGGCGTGACGAGGTCGCCGGCGGCGTCGATCTCTTGCGCGCCCGTCACGGGCAAGGCGGGGCCGACGGCGGCGATGCGGCCGTCCTCGATGGCGATATCGATGGCACGGCGCCCATCGGGCAAGCTGGCATTGCGGATGACAAGGTCCATGCGGACACTCCTTCGGTTGACTACGGTGCCTGGCGCTTCAAATTAATTGCTATTTAATACATTCCATCCCGGCATGCTGCAGTGCACGAATGCAGTCACTGGCAAAAGCATAGCCATAGATTCGCTGACAACACCTTGCGCGTGCGCAAACTTCCCGCAAATGCTGCCAGGCGCATGAATGCAGCAAGTGCGCGCCAGGCACGCGGCGCACGCCCTTGAGAAAATAACTTTCAACTAACTCGAATCACCGCTAGAATATTCATATTGCGTTGCATCATAATCAGTCCATGATCAGCTGTTCAGCACGCTACCCACTTTACAAAACGCGGCCAACTCTGGTTTTCGGGATTTTGCAGAGCGTTTTGCCAGCATTTTAATCCGTACAAAGGAGTAAATATGTTTCCGCTTCCAGAACAAATTTCCAGCGCCGCCAAGTCGCAACTGGAAAACCAGCTGCAAATCTTCAACACCCTGACCAGCAAAGTCTTCGAAAGCGCCGAGAAAATCATCGCCCTGAACCTGAACGCAGGCAAGGCTGCCCTGTCGCACACGGCGGAAACGGCGCAGCACCTGCTGGCAACGCAGGATCCGCGCGACTTCTTCAGCTACAGCACCAGCCAGGCGCAGCCGAATATCGAGAGCGTGCTGGCATACAGCCGCCAGCTGTTCGGCATCGCCTCGAGCACCCAGGCGGAATTGCTGGCCTCGGCCAAAGCGCGCCTCGATGCGGCCGCCCCGGCCGTCGCAACCGCCCCGGCAGCGGTCAGGCCAGCACTGGCCGTGGTCGCACCTGCTGCCGCACCTGCACCTGCAGCGCCAGCAGCGGCACCTACCGCCGTTGCCGCGAAGCCGGCCGAAGTGCTCAAGCCTGCCGCCAAGGCAGCGCCCGCCCCCGTCGCTGTTGCTGCACCCGCAGCCAAGCCAGTGGCAGCACCGGCAAAGGTTGCCGAGAAGATCGCCGACAAGCCCGCCGTGAAAGCAGTCGAAGCCAAGCCAGCGGCCAAGCCGGAAGCGGTCAAGCCAGCACCTGCACCCGCCACCGCCGCTGCGCCAGCGAAAGCCGCCGCGCCAGCACCGGCCAAGCCTGCCGCCAAGCCATTTCCTTCCAGCAAATCAGTCGCCAAACCGGCCAGCGCCGCCGGCAAGACCGTGGCTAAAGTTGCCGTGAAGCACGCCCCAGCGCCAGCCGCCAAGCCGGCAGCCAAGGTAGCGCCCAAGGGCACGCCATCGAAACAGCTCGACATGCTGGGCGGCAGCAAAGGCAGCGGCCGCAAGTAAGCCTCGCGCAGCAAGCTGGCGCAGCAACACAACGGGCTACGGCCCGTTTTTTGCGTCCCCGTCCACAGCGCAGTTTTCCGCCTTGTTGTATCCTACGCGTACTTTCAGTCCGCGTGCCCGTCCTTCCGCCCCGCGACACCCCATTACTAAAAACAAAAGGTAACCATGAGTTTATCGAGGCTCATCGCCGGCTTCGTGCGTCAGCATTGGCCGGCGTATGCCGCCGCCGCCGTCATGCTGACAGGCGTGGCAACACTGACCGTCTGGATCCCGCGCCGCGTGGGGGCCATCATCGACGCACTGGCCGCGCACCGCATGACGGCTGCCGAACTGTGGCTTGAGCTACTGACCCTGCTCGCCGTGGGCGTCGTCATCTACTTCCTGCGCGTGGGCTGGCGCATCACCCTGTTCAAGGCCGCCTACCAGCTGGGCGTGATGCTGCGCACGCGCTTCTACACGCGCATGTCGCAGCAGGGCGCGTCGTTTTACCAGAACCAGCGCACGGGCGACCTGATGGCGCTGGCGACGAACGACATCGACGCCATCGAAATGGCCGCCGGCGAAGCCATGCTGGCCGGCTTCGACGGCACCTTGACCTTGCTGATGGTGCTGGGCATCATGCTGCTGGGCGTGGACTGGCGCCTGGCCTGCATCGCCCTCTTGCCCTTCCCGCTGATGGGACTGGCCTTCTGGCGCATCTCCAGCCATATCCACACGGCGTCGACGGATTCATTGAAGCGCTTTTCTGCGCTGAACGACCATGTGCAGGAATCGCTGTCGGGCGTGCGCACCCTGCGCGCGCTGGGCCTGGAAGAGCGCAGCAGCAAGCAGTTCTCCATCCTGGCCGGCCACGCGGCCAACGCCAGCCTGACGGCGCAGCGCTGGGAAGCGGCGTATGAACCGGCCGTCGGCCTGACCCTGACGGCCGCCACGGCGCTGACCCTGGGCCTGGGCGGCTACCTGGTGTGGCACGATCAATTGACCATCGGCGCGCTGACGAGCTTTTCCATGTACCTGGGCCAGCTGATCTGGCCCATGTTCGCCGCCGGCTGGGTACTCTCGCTGATCGAACGGGGCCGCGCCGCCTGGCAGCGCTTGCAGCCGATGCTCGACGCGCCGCTGGCCATCGACGACCATGGCAGCATCGCCACGCTCACGCCCGGCCCCCTGCAACTGACGGACATCGGCTTTGCCTACGCGGGCCAGATGGCGCCAGCGCTGTCCGGCATTTCGCTGCGTTTGCAACCGGGCCAGACCCTGGGCCTGGTCGGCCCCACGGGCAGCGGCAAGTCGACCCTGCTGCGCGTGCTGCTGCGCCAGGTCACGCCGCAATCGGGTACGGCCACGTGGAATGGCCAGCCGCTCGACGCCTACACCCTGCATGCGCTGCGCGCGGCCATCAGCTGGGTGCCGCAGGAATCATTCCTGTTCTCCGCCACCATCGCCGACAATATCGCCCTGGCCCGCCCCGGCGCCACGCGCGAGGAGGTGGAACGGGCGGCGCAGCTGGCCGACATCCATGCCGATATTTTGCAATTCCCCGACGGCTATCAAACCCACGTGGGCGAGAAAGGCATCACCCTGTCCGGCGGCCAGCGCCAGCGCGTGGCGATTGCCCGGGCCCTCTTGGCCGACAACGGCTTGCTGCTGCTGGACGATGCTTTGTCCGCCGTCGATACGGGCACGGAAACGCGCATCCTGCAGCACCTGGAAGAACTGCGCCGCAAGCGTCCCGAGCGCAGCGCCATCATCGCCAGCCACCGCCTGAGCGCCGTCGTCAACGCGGACCTGATCCTGGTGCTGCGCGACGGCCACGTGACGGAAACGGGCAACCACGACGCGCTGATGCAGCGCGACGGCTGGTATGCCAGCCAGTGGCGCTATCAACAACTGGAGGCCAGCCTCGATGCCATCTAAGACCGACCAAGCCAACGCCGCCACGCCATCCGTGCGGCGCCAGGCCGCGCAAGCGATCGGCCTGCTGCGCCGCGCCGCCGCGCCCGACCTGCGCCATTTGTACTGGGCCACGTTCTGGCTGATCCTCGCCGCCGCGCTGGAAGTGACGGGGCCGATATTGGGCAAGGCCCTGATCGACCAGCATCTGCTGCCGCGCAACCTGGACTGGACGCGCATGTCCTTGCTGCTGGGCGGCTGCCTGCTAACGGGCTGGGTCGCTTCCGGCCTGCGCTATTTGCAACTGGTGCGCCTGTCCGGCCTGGCCATGCGCTCGGTGCAGCGCCTGCGCGAAACCGTCTACCAGCACGTGCTGCGCCTGCCCATGGCGTTCTTTGACCGCGCCATCACGGGGCAGCTGGTCAGCCGCGTCACCAACGACACGGAAGCGGTGAAATCGCTGTACGTGCAGGTGCTGTTCGTCATCCTCGACAGCTCCATCGTGCTGGTCGGCACCATGGCCGCCATGGCCTTCCTCGACTGGCGCTTGATGCTGATCGTGCTGGCCCTGCTGCCGGCCGTGCTGGTCATCGTCTTCCTGTACCAACGCTGGAGCGCGCCGGCCGTCACGCGCGCGCGCGCCCTGCGCAGCGAAATCAATGGGCAGATCGCCGAATCGATAGGCGGCATGAGCGTGCTGCAGGCGAATAACGCGGAAAAGCGCTTCGGCGCGCGCTTCACGGGCATCAACCAGGACCACTACACGGCGCGCATGCAGGAATTGCGCGCCAACGCCTGGCTGCTGCGCCCCGCGCTCGACATGCTCAACATCGTGCTGCTGGCCGTCGTCATCTTCAGCTTCGGCCGGCGCGAGATGGGCGCCCTGGAAGTAGGCGTGCTGTATGCGTTCATCAGCTATATCGCGCGCGTGATCGAGCCGCTGATCCAGATCACCATGCAATTCAGCCAGTTGCAGCAGTCGGTGGTGGCCACGGCGCGCGTCTCGGCCCTGCTGGACGAAGCGCAGGCGCTGGAACATGCACAGGGAAGGGAAGCACCGGCCCTGCGGCATGCGAAAACGGACATCGACCTGCCCGCCGTCGACATCAAGAACCTGACCTTCGCCTACGTGGAAAACCAGCCCGTGCTGCACGACCTGTCGCTGACCATCCCGCAAGGTGCCTTCTTTGGCATCGTCGGCCACACAGGCAGCGGCAAGTCGACTTTGCTCTCCTTGCTGCTGCGCTTTTATCCCGTCGAGCAGGGCAGCATCGCCATCAATGGCGTCGCCCTCGACAGCATCGACAACGAGCACTTCCGCGCCGACGTGGGCCTGGTGCCGCAAGACCCTTTCCTGCTGGCCGCCTCGGCGCGCGAAAACATCGACATGGGCCGCGGCTACACGCAGGCGCAGATCGAGACAGCCGCGCGCGCCGCGCATGCGCACGACTTCATCGCCGCGCTGGAACACGGCTACGACACGCCGCTGGGCGAAGGCGGCTCGCGCCTGTCATCAGGACAAAAGCAGCTGATCGCGATTGCCCGCGCGCTGGCCGGCCAGCCGCGCATTTTGCTGCTCGACGAAGCGACCTCGCGCATCGATAGCCAGACGGAGCAGATCGTGCAGCTGGCCCTCAACGAATTGCGTGGCAAGGTCACCATCATCGCCATCGCCCACCGCTTGTCGACCATCCGCGACGCCGAGCGGATCATCGTGCTCAACCATGGCCGCGTCACGGAAGCAGGACCGCACGACGCCTTGATGCAGATCGAAGGCGGCCTGTACCAGCGCCTGTATCTGCTGCAGCAGCTGGCGCAATAATGACATCCTGTCAATGCCTGCAGTGTGCACTTTCGCACATTTCTGCGCCCCGCATGATATTTCTTGATTGCAACAGAATATAATCTGTTGCAGACAGTGGGTCATTCGGGGGCGGGACGTTGGCAGGCAGACAGAGACGGGCATCATGGCGAAAGGCGCATTGGCTGCTGGTATTGGCCTGCTTGCTGCCGCCCGCCACCCATGCCCAGGTCAGCAACCTTGAGCAGCATATTGCCGCCGTGCGCGAGGATGGCCGTTTCGTGCCCGCGCGCGCCCTGCAGCGCCTGCAAGAAGTGGAAACGCAGGCGCGCAGCGCACCCCTGCCAGTGCGCGCGGAATTCCTTACCCAACTGAGCACCGTCCGCATGCGCCTGGGGCAGAACGACCTCGCCATGCAGCTTGCCGATGAGTTGATCGCCTACGCCCGCTTGAACAAGAGCGACGTGGCGTTGGCGAAAGGCATGCTCAGCAAGGCCTACATCACGTTTGCCCTGAACGAACGCCGCGCCTCGCACCTGCTGGCCTTCGAAGCGGAAAAGATCGCCAACCGCACGGAGGACCTGCCCGTGCGCGTGCAGGCCACCATCAGCGCGGGCCAGTCGTGGGCTGAGGAAGGCAATTTTCCGTTCGCGCTGGCCAAGCTGCAAGCGGCCGTGGACCTGGCGCGCCAGAGCAATTCCCCCTCCAACCTGGCCGCCGCCCTGAATGCCCTCACCCTGCTGTACACGCAGATGCGCGAATACGACAAGGGCTTCGAAGTGCTCGATGAGCTGCTCGTCGTCTCGGCCACCCTGGCATCACCGGGCCGCATGGCGCAGGCGAAGAATACGGAGTACGGGCTGGCGCTCGACGCGCAGCAGCCGCAACGGGGCCAGCGCGCCCTGCTGGCGGCCCTGGCGCTGGAACGCCAGCTGGGCGCCCGCGGCATGGTCGCCGTTACCCTCGTCAATCTGTCGGACAGCTATCTGAAGGAAAACGACTACGCGCGCACCCTGCGCTATGCGAATGAAGCCATCACGGCGGGGCGCCTGGTCAACAATGAACAGGTGGAGGCGACGGCACGCCTGAACATCGGCCAGGCGCTGATCGGCCAGGGACGCCTGCAGGAAGGCAAGCAAAGCGTGGCCACGGGCCTGGCCTACTACGAGCGCACGGCCAACCAGCCGGACATGCAGGCCGTGCTGCTGGAATACGGCATGGCGCTGGAAAAGGCGGGTGACATGCGCGGCGCCGTCACGGCGTACCACCGCGAACGGGGCATTTCCAACCAGCTGTTCGAGAAGCAACGGCAAAAGGCCGTGTATGAATTACAGGAAAAGTATGAGGCGGAGAAGAAACAGCGCCAGATCGAACTCTTGAGCCGCGAGAATCAGCTCAAGAGTACCGAGATCGACAACCGCCGCCTGCAGCAGCGCGTGTGGTGGCTGCTGGCGCTGGTACTGGCCATGGCGTCCGTCATCGTCGGCTTGCTGTACCGCAAGGTGCGCCACGCGAACGTGCAGCTGAAAGTCAAGAACCAGGAACTCAAGCGCCAGAGCTCGCGCGACCCGCTGACGGCCCTGTATAACCGCCGCCACTTCCAGGAATTCATGCGCAACCATGCGGGCAAGCCGCTACCGGCCTACGGCGGCGCCGATGTCGTGGGCGCGCTGTTCCTGCTCGATGTCGACCATTTCAAGCACATCAACGACCGTTACGGCCATGCGGCGGGCGACCTGGTGTTGACGACGATCGCTGAAACGCTGCACGACGTGTTGCGCGAAACAGACATGATCGTGCGCTGGGGCGGCGAGGAATTCCTCGCCTTCCTGCCTGCCGTCGCGCGCGACGGGCTCGACGATATCGCGCGACGCATCCTCAATGGCATGGCGGCACAGGTCATCCACTACCAGGGACAGGCCATCCAGGTGCACGTGTCCGTTGGCTTTGCGCCCTATCCACTGGCGCCGCTGGGACGGCCGCTCACGTGGGAACGCAGCGTCAACCTCATCGACATGGCGTTGTACCTGGCCAAGGCGCACGGGCGCAACCGGGCGTATGGCTTGCGCGGTTTTCAGCAGGTGGAAAGAACCACCCTGGAAGCGGTGGAGCAAGACCTGGAACGCGCGTGGCGCGACGGTTTTGTCGATTTGAGCGTGGTGCTGGGGGGAACGGACGGTATGGACGGTGCTGATACAGCGACGGCGGCGCATCGCAGGCAAGCTGACGCCAGCGATGGCGTGGCCGCAACCGCCATCACCTGACGACAGCTGCGGGGACCGGGCCGGCGCTGGCCGGCCCTGGCGCGATTACTTGTGCGCGGCGTCCTGCATCTTTTCGCCGGCTTTTTCCACTTTCTTGCCGACGGCATCGGCCGCTTCGCTCATTTTCTTGTCGGCGTCAGCGGCGACTTGGTCCATCTTGGCGCCCGTATCGGCAGCGGCCTGGCTCACGGCGGCGTCGGCTTTGGTAGCGGCGGCCTTGATGTCGGCTTCAGCCTTGGCAGCGGCCGCATCGATCTTCTGGCCCGCTTGTTCAGCAGGACCGGCAGCGACATCATCCTTCTTCTGGCAGGCAGCCAGTGCCACGACCATCATCCCGGCGGCGCATACGGTCATCCAATTTTTGCTTACTTTCATGATATTCCCTTTCATTGTTATCAAAAGACACAGATCAGTTCGCAATATACACCTGCCTAAAATTTTCTAGCGTGCGCTAACGCACATAAAAACAGGCTTTTGTGGCGTAGTTGTAAGCAATGGTATCTTGATATTTTTCAACCATGTTTTCCCTGCGCCGGATGGGGCGCCTGATAGCCATCCGTCAGCGTGCGCAGGAAGGCGATCACGTCGGCGATCTCTCCTTCGTTCAGGGCGGGCGCCTGGCCCGGCTGGCGATCGAACGGCGCTTCCACGTTCACGTTCGCCGCCAAGCCGGGCGGCAGGTCGTCGTATTTGCGCACCTTGCCACTCTTATCTTTCGGATACCATTTTTGCGGCGCCGTGTCGCGCCGCACATAAAAACGCAACACCTGCTCCAGGCTGTCAAAGCTGCCGTTGTGGAAAAACACCTTGCGCAGGGCGACGTTGCGCAGGGACGGCGTCTTGAAACTGCCGCAGTATTCCTTGTGCTCTCTCAAGTCGGTGCGATCCGGACCACACAATCCCTGGTCAAAGAACGCCGGGTCGGCATTCGCCGGCAACTTGCCGTTGCGCGGCACGCCGATATTGATCAAGCCATAGTCCGTAAATTGGGGAAAGACGCCGCCGGAAGTCACCTGACTGATATGGCAGGACGCGCAATTGCCCTTGGCTTCAGCGTTGAACAGGGCCAGGCCGCGCGCTTCCTGCGGCGTCAAGCTGGCCTGCTTGCGCAGCACGGCGTCGTACTTGCTGGTGTACGGATAGAAGTCCAACGGGCTTTCCTGGAACACTTCCAGCGACATCAGCGCCCAGCGCAAGGCCTGGCCCGGCTGCTCGAAGATATCCGCGCCATACGTCTGGCGAAACTGCGCCGCCAGGGGGCCGGCCTGCAGTTTGGCGACGACGGCGGCCGCATCGCGGTTGCCCATCTCGCGCGGCGACAGCAAGGGCGCCAACGCCTGTTCGTGGCCGGACTGGGCGCGACCGTCCCAGTTGCGCCCGCCCGTGGGGCCCGCGTCGACGCTGTCGTCGCCATCGTCATCATGAAAATGTTCGGTAAATGCGGGCGCGTTCTGGAGGTAGCGCAGCGAGGGCGCGGCACGCGTGCCCGCGTCCTTCAGTTCCGGGCCGCCCAGCTGCACCGCCAGCGCGTTCGGCGGACCATACGCGTGTTCGGGACTGTGGCAACTGGCGCATGACATCTTCCCCGACACGGACAGGCTAGCCTCGAAAAACATGGCGCGGCCCATGGCCGTTATTGCCGCCACCGAAGGCTGGCGTTTCAGGGTGGGCGCGTAGGCCCCGGCCAGGTAGGCGGGCACGGACGCGGCCTGGGCGTCTTTCGGCGGCGCGGGCTGGCAGGCGGAAAGCACGCAGATGGCCAGCAGCAGGGGAGGAATCGTTTTCATCATGGGCTGGCAGCGTAGCAACGGCATGTGACAACTGCGTGACAAAACCCTGCAAAACCTAATGTATCAAGTCCGTACATTACGTCATGTAACAGGCGCTGACATGTCACAGAGCTGACATATTGCCTGCCTAGCATGCGACGTTTTCCACCCAGAAGGCATGAACATGAACTTGCACGCAAAACCCTCTTTACGGCCCTTGCCGTTGTTACTGTCGCTGGGCCTGGCCGCCTGCGGCAGCAACTATGCGATCACGCCCAGCACCACGGGTCAGGTGATCGGCAGCTACTATGAAAACGCCCAGGTGTGCCTGGAAAGCGCCACCGCCAAACTGACGTGCGACAGCGGCTCGGCCGCCGTGCGCACGGCGGCCAACGGCAGCTACACACTCGACGGCCAGGGCGCCGTGCTCGTGACCATCGGCACGGACGCCATCCGCCATGAAACCATCGGCGACGCGGGCGCCAAGGTCACGCAAAAACTGCTGCTGCGCGCACCCGTCGGGCACAGCACCTTCGTCAGCGCCCTGTCGACGGAACTGGCGCAAATCATGGACGGCAACGGCGGCGACTTTACGGCCGCCAGCAGCAAGCTGGCGGCGCGCCTGGGCGTGTCGGAAGCGGGCCTGGCGTCCGACTTCAACAAGGCCAGCGGCGACGAGCTGGCGAAACTGAAGGCGGAAAACGCCAGCGTGACGGCCTTGATCGCCAGCGCCAGCACACAGGCGGCGCCCGCCGACGCGCTGGCCGCCCTGAACGGCGCACTGGCGCTGAACAACATCCAGACCATCGTCGTCATCTACGCGGAAAACCGCGGCTTCGACAATCTGTACGGCCTGTTCCCGGGCGCGAACGGCGTACCGGGCGTCAACCCCACCTCCAGCACCGCCTATGTGCCGCAAAAAGACATCGACGGCAGCACCCTGCCCGTGCTGCCGCCCACTTGGGGCGGCATGACGGCGGCCGGCCAGGGCAGCGTCATCACCCAGGCGCAGTCGGCCAACTTGCCGAACAAACCGTTCCAGATCGATGACGCCAGCAGCCCCCTGTACCTGCCGCAATCGGTGATCACGCGCGACCTGGTGCACCGTTTCTACAACAACCAGATGCAGATCAACGGCGGCGCCAACGACAAGTTCGCCGCCTATTCCGATGCGGGCGGCCTGTCCATGGGCTATTACGACGGCAGCAAGATGCAGCTGTGGGACATCGCCAAACAATATGCGCTGGCCGACAATCTGTTCATCGGCGCCTTCGGCGGCTCCTTCCTCACGCACCAGTACCTGATCTGCGCCTGCGCACCCACCTATCCGAATGCCGATACCTCGGTGGCAAAAGGATCGATCGCGAAGATCGACGTCGATGCCAACGGCAACTTCCTGCGCCTGACACCGTCCGCCACGGCGCCAGGCACGGTCCTGAACGGCGCGCCCGCCTATGCCAACGACGGCGCGCTGACGCCGGCCGACAGCACGGGCATGTTCTACGCCGTCAATACCATGCAGCCGCCATTCCAGCCCAGCAGCAACGCCCCCGCGTCCGGCGACAGCAGCAAGCTGTATGCGGACACCGGCAAGGCCAACACCCTGCCGCAGCAGACGCAGACGAATATCGGCGACCTGCTCTCTGGCAAAAACATCGACTGGGCCTGGTATGCGGGCGCCTGGAAGGATACGATGGCCCTGGCCACGGCCAGCGCGCGCGCCGGCAGCTTCCCGAATCCGCCGAACTTCCAGTTCCATCACCAGCCGTTCAATTACTTTGCGAATATGGACCCGGTGAAGGCGCCCGCCTACCGCGCCGCCCACCTGCGCGACTTCGACAGCCAGTTCCTGGCCGACGCGGGCGTCGGCAAGCTGCCGCCCGTGGCCTTCTACAAGCCGCAGGGCAATTTGAACCAGCATGCGGGCTACGCCAGCGTGGCCGACGGCGACGCGCATATCGCCAGCGTCATCTCCCAGCTGAAAAAGAGTCCGCAATGGAAAAACATGCTGATCATCGTCACCTACGATGAAAACGGCGGCTTCTACGACCACGCTGCGCCGCCGAAGGGTGACCGCTGGGGTCCGGGCACGCGCGTGCCGACCGTCCTCGTCTCGCCGTACGTGAAAAAGGGCTTGGTTGACCATACGCAATACGATTCGGCATCGATCCTGCGCGCCATCACGCACCGCTTTGCGCTACCCGTGCTCGACGGCTTGAACACGCGCGACAAGGCGCTGGTAGCCAATGGCGGCAAGCCGATGGGCGACTTCAGCGCGGCGCTGGCGCTGGTGCCACAAGAGTAAGCATCGATTCAAACGGCAACGCGACGCCCGCCCGGCTTGGCCGCGGCGGGCGCTTTACCTGTTGGCGCCAGGTTATTGTCCCGGCGCCGCGTCCAGCAACGAACGCTCGAGCAGTTGCGACAAGGCCGTACGCAGTGCCTGCGTGCGCGCCGCCAGTTCCGGTCGCTTGTAGCGCTCGGCGGCGATCAGGCTGCTTTCCAGGCAGACGCGGTCCGACCTGGCCAGGCAGGCGTCGGCCGCGTCGAGCTGGGCGCTGGCTTGCGCCACTTTCACCTTGGCGTCGAGTTCCAGGCTGTCGGGATCGTCGCCCCAGCGTTTCACGTAGATGGCCAGGCGCGTGGCGGCCAGATCCGGCTTGCCCGCATCGAGCGCCTGGCTGACGCTGTCTTGCAGCGCCGTCCACGCCTGTGCCCGCTGCTGTTGCCCGTCGCAAGTAGCGGCAGACTTGGTGATGCTCGCCTGCAAGCGTTTGATGTGCGCGGCGGGCGCCTTGGCGCTTTTCAGCACGGCCAGCGCGCTGCGCGCCCCGTCCAGGTCGCACTGCGCCGCCAGCGCGGTAGCGGCCTCGACCTGTTCCGCCACGCTGGCCGGCTTGTCGGCGGGCTTGTTGAAGAACCAGATACCGGTCAGCACCACTGCCGCCGCGATCCAGGTGCGCAAGCGCACGGGCGGACGCGGTGGCGGCACCGACCCCCTGGCGGCCGGTTTCGCGGGCGGCGCCTTGGCTGGCGCGGGAACCGGCGGCGGCACGGGCTGGGGAGCGGGAGCGGACTGAGGCGCGGGCGGCGGCACGGGAATGGGCGGGGCGACGGGCACCGGCGGCGGCATGCGCGGCACCGGCGGCGGCACTACTTTCTGCAAAACAATGGGTTCGGCCGCCTGGCGCGTGCCGCAAAATGGACAACAAGCCACGCGCAGCAGCAATTCCCGGCCGCAAGCGGCGTTAATACAACGTTCATTCACTTTTTCAAGCACATTCCAACCTTTTCCTGGCTGCGCCCCGTCGCCCTGCGCACGTCTTGCTGGTTCATATCGTCATTCCTCTTGGCAAGCGCAGCGGCCAATGCTGTCGCCAGATCCCGGCTGCGCCTTGTTGCAATATTACCTTACGCGACAGCAAAAACGGCACGACGACCTGGCGCTGGGAGGGGAGACGACGCCAGGCCGGCCGATCGTCGAAGACGACCAGCCCTGCCCGCTCCAGGCGCAGGCGAATATTATCGTGGTGTAGGGAGGGTACCCTCAGCCAGTACAGCAAGGCAAAGCAACAACGCCCTGGCCAATCGTCCGCATGCCATGAACGCCTGAAAAATACCCAAGGCTAGGCGCCACGCCGAAGACAGTACGCCAGTACGGCGAGGCAAAGCAACAACGCCCTGGCCAATCGTCCGCATGCCATGAACGCCTGAAAAATGCCCAGGGCTAGGCGCCACGCCGAAGACAGTACGTTAGTACGGCGAGGCACAGGCAACAACGCCCTGGACATTTTTCAGCAGCGATCAGACTTTGACGCTTTCGGCTTTGGCGATAACAGTGCGGGGAATAATCTCACTCTCGGGACAAGTCTGCATCGCCTCCGAATACGTCAGCCAGCGTTTCAGGCTATCCATATGGCGGATGGTGATGCCCTTGCCATTGATATAGCCGATTTGCTCGAAATTGGCGGGGCTGGTGGTCAGCTTCGATACGGTGGGGGCATTATCGATCAGGCGATCATAGGCCTTGCGCGCCTTGTGTTCCCACTTCGCCAGCGCGGGATCGTCGAAACGGTTGCTTTCAAAATACACGGTGACGGTACGGTCGTGGTTGGCAAAGCCGACGATGGCTGCGCCCCTGCGTATCGTCAACAGCACATCTTCCTTGATGCTTGCGATGGGCACAAGCAGGGCCGCGCGACCATCCGCATCGGGCCGTTCCATCGGAATATCTTGTCCAATCACACTCATCGCATCACACTCGTCGAAGTCTATTCATTGCACCATCCTCATCAGGATGGGTGTCGTCCTGCATCACATTGCACAAGAGGCCATGCGTACGCGCCGCATGCCACTCGTGTATCTGGCCTGTTTTACAAATAATACATTGCCATACGGCACTACACAAGATAATCGGCCTTCCCCGGTGGGGCTTGAGCATCCTTGCCACAGAAGCAAGCCTGAAACGGCGCGGTATCGACGACACGCCCGGCAATCGCCTTATAATGCCTGGCTTACCATACGCCAGACGAAATCCGCACCATGACGCTTCCCGAAAATGACACCAGCCGGCTCGATGCCATCAGCGCCGCCGCCACCGAAGTGGCCGCGCAAAACGTGGCCGACCTGCTGGCCATGGCCATCTGTCACCGCCCGGACGAACCGGCCCTGATCGTCTGCGACAAGCGCAGCTGGCTCAACGTCGTGTTGACGGAAGCCTATCGCCAGGCCTTACCGGACGCGAGCTTCATCGATTTCGACGATGTCACGCCCGACGCCGTGCTGGCCGCGTTTGCCGAACTGCCCGCCGGCAGCCTCGTCGTGCTGATCCAGTCGACCAGCTTCCGCCTGGAAGCGTTCCGCATCCGCATCGAGCTGTTCAAGCGGGGCTTGAAAGTGATCGAACACGTGCATTTGTCGCGCATGCCCGGCGTTCAGGGATTGCATTACATTGCCTCGCTGGCCTACGACCCGGCCTACTATCGCGGCGTCGGCCATGCGCTGAAGGCGCGCATCGACGGCGCCCGCCACGGCATGCTCGACAGCGGCGGCGAGCAGCTGGTGTTCGCTTCGCCGTTCGAATCGGCCAAGCTGAATATCGGCGACTACGCCGGCATGAACAATATCGGCGGCCAGTTCCCCCTGGGCGAAGTGTTTACGGAAGCGCAGGACCTGGAAGCGGTGAACGGGCGCGTGCGCATCTTCGTCTTTGGCGACACGCACTTCATGGTCAACCGCCCCGACACGCCGATCACCCTGATCATCGAGAAGGGCCGTGTGACGGGCACCGAGCACGCCACGCCGGAATTTACCGCCATGCTGGAGATCATCCGCGCCCATGAAGGCGATGTGTGGGTGCGCGAACTGGGCTTCGGCATGAACCGCGCCTTTTCGCGCGAACAGCTGGTCAACGACATCGGCACGTATGAACGCATGTGCGGCATCCATCTGTCACTGGGCGCCAAGCATGGCGTGTACGCCAAGCCGCAATTCAAGCGCAAGGATGCGCGCTACCACGTCGACATCTTCGCCGTCACCGAAGCCGTTTATCTGGACGACGAGCGCGTGTATGCGGATGGCGCGTGGACCGTGGAACCCGTCGCCTTCACTTGACACTCATCTGAAGAATCCCGCCGCCTCCAGCTCGCGGTCCCACGGCGGCACGGGCTGGTATTCGGCCACCAGGAAATCGATCAGCGCACGCACCTTGAGCGATGGCTGGCGACTGGCCGGATACAGGGCGCTCAGGTGGTTCAACGGCAGGTCCCAGTCGGACAGCACGGGCAGCAGGCTGCCATCGAGCAGCTTGCACCAGGCGAGGAAGGTGGTGCTGTAGACGATGCCGAGTCCCCGCTGCGCCGCCTGGTGCAGCACCAGCCCGTTATTCGCCGTGAAGCCCGCCTGCACGCGCACGCTCACCTCCTCGCGCTGCTCCCCTTCTCCCCGCTGGAAATGCCAGTTCGTGCCATCGGTCAGGTGGCTGAAATGCAGGCACTGATGCTGCAACAAGTCTTGCGGCGTCTGCGGCACGCCCCATTGCGCCAGGTAGGCGGGGCTGGCGCACAGCACGGCGCGGCACGGCGCCAGCGGGCGCATGGCCAGCGCGCTGCTGTCCGGGATGCCGCCGACCCGTATCGTCAAATCAAAACCGTGGCGTATCGGGTCGAGCAGAGCATCGTCGACAAACAACTCGGCCCGCACCTGCGGGTGCAGCAGGCTGAAACGGGCGACGGCATCGGCCAGCCACGCGCTGCCGAAACTCGATGGCGCCTGGATGCGCAGCGGCCCGGCCAGCTCCGCCCCCGCTCCCGCCTGCGCCACGTGCGCCACCATGCGCGCCGCCTCCTGCGCCTGGCTGACGGTGGCCATGCACGGCGCCAGGTAGGCGCGGCCCGCATCCGTCAGGCTCACTTCGCGCGTGGAGCGGTGCAGCAGCCGCGCATGCAGGCGCTCTTCCAGCTGCATGATGGTCTTGCTGACCATGGCCCGCGTCAGGCCCAGGCGCTGCCCGGCCAGCGTAAAGCTGCGCTGGCGCGCCACTTCGACAAAGATTTCCATCGCTTTTAGTTGATCCATGTCAAAGATTGTCTTCGTTTTAGCGACAATCTGTCAACTGCAGGGCGATTGTTTGCCGCCCTCGCCCATCCTACAATGGCGCTTTCCATTGACCTCCGGAGCCGCCGCCATGCTGAATCAATCTCAACAAGAACAATACCAACGCGACGGCTACATCATCCTGCCCGATTTCAAGGGTGCGGACGAAATCGCCGCCTTGCGCGCGCGCGCCGAGCAGATTGTCAACGAATTCGATCCCAGCGTCAGCCAGTCCATCTTCACCACGCGCGACCAGGCAAAAAACACCAACGATTATTTTCTCGCCTCCGACAACACCATCCGCTGCTTCTTCGAGGAAGAGGCGTTCGGCGCGGATGGACAGTTAAAGCAGGCCAAGTCCCTGTCGATCAACAAGATCGGCCACGCCATGCACGACCTGGACCCCGTCTTCCGCAGCTTTTCCAGCGACCCGAAACTGGCCGAAGTGGCGCGCGACCTGGGCCTGGCAGACGCCCAGGTCTGGCAATCAATGTACATTTTCAAGCAGCCCGGCATCGGCGGCGAAGTGCGCTGGCACCAGGACGCCACGTATTTTGAAACCACGCCCATCAGCGTGACCACCTTCTGGTTCGCGCTGGAAGACGCAACACTGGACAACGGCTGCCTGTGGGCGGAACCGGGCGGCCACCGCGGCCCCCTGCGCGAGCGCTTCATCCGCAACGGCGACGCCGTGCGCGTGGAAAAACTCGATGCCATGCCGTGGCCCGACGACAGCACGGCCGTACCACTGGAAGTCAAGGCGGGCGCCCTCGTCTGCTTCCACGGCTTGCTGCCCCATTACAGCGCGCCGAACCGCTCGCCCGTCTCGCGCCACGCGTATACTTTGCACGCCACCGATGGCCAGACCGAGTACGCAGCCCACAACTGGATCCAGCGCGACGCGGCGTTCCCCGTGCGGGGCTTCGTCTGATGCGCATCCAGGTTTTCGCCGCCCACTGGGGCAATAACCACCTGGCGCCCGATGTCTTCATCGACAAGGTGCTGGCGGCCGGTTTCGACGGCATCGAAATGTCGCTGCCGCTGGACGCGGCCCTGCGCGAGGAATGGACGGACCGCATCGCGCAAGCAGGCCTGGAATTGATCGCCGCGCAGTGGGAAACCGTGTTCCACCGCGATTTCACCATGCACCGCGCCGCTCTGGCGGAATTGCTGGAAAACGCCTGCCTGGCGCGTCCCGTGCTGGTCAACACACACACGGGCAAGGATTACTACAGCCAGGCGCAGAACGCAGAGCTGCTCGACCTGGCCGCCGCCATCTCGGCTAAGCACGGCGTGCCCATCGTGCATGAGCTCCACCGCAGCCGCTTCAGCGGCCACCCGATGCTGCTGCTGCCCTATTTGGCGCAGTACCCGGATTTGCCCTTGACGGCCGACCTGTCGCACTGGTGCTGCGCCTGCGAATCCCTGCTGGAAGACCAGCCGCAAACCCTGGCGCAAGTACTGCCGCTGGTGCGCCACGTGCATGCGCGCGTGGGCCATGCGCAGGGGCCGCAGGTGGCCGACTTCCGCGCGCCGGAAGCGAAGCAGGCGCTCGACGCCCACCTGGCGTGGTGGGATGCCATCGTCGCCCTGCGCCGCGCAGCCGGCGCCGAGCGCATGACATTCACGCCGGAATTCGGCCCCGCACCATACACGCAAACCCTGCCCTGGACGCAGCAACCGGTGACGGATGCCTGGGAACAGAACGTCGCCATGCTCAATCTGCTGCGCGCGCGGTACGCGCAGTAGTACGCCACGACCGCTCCCCATGCCCCGGGCCAGCCGGTCCGGGGCCCTGGCGCAGGCCAGCCACGCTTGTCATTAAGTAGCGCACTATATATACTGTGCCCATGGATACCACCACCGCCCCCAACCCCTTGCACCAGGTGCCGCGCCTGGACAGCCAGCTGTGCTTTGCGCTGTACTCGACCTCGCTTGCCATGAACAAGCTGTACCGCAAGCTGCTGCGCAAACTCGGCCTGACCTATTCGCAATACCTGGTGATGATGGTGCTGTGGGAGCGCGACGGCTTGACGGTATCGGAAGTGGGCGAGCGCCTGTTCCTCGACTCGGCCACCCTGACGCCCCTGCTCAAGCGCATGGAGCAAGCGGGCCTGTTGACGCGCACACGCGCCGCCAGCGACGAGCGCCAGGTCATCATTTCCCTCAAGGAACAGGGCGACCAGCTGCGCCACGAAGCGGCTCTGTTGCCCGAAGCCATACTGACGGCCAGCCACTGCAGCGTGGAACAGGTTGTGGACATGAAACAACAGCTGAACCAGTTGCGCGACAGCTTGATGAAAAGTGAGTAAAAGCGCTGCTTTTCCAAGCAAAATCAGGCAAAACATCCCCCTGACAGCGCCAGGCAAAAGCTGGCGCAAAATCCGCCTTTCTTTATTACAAATCGATACATGGATGGCCTCACCCTGCGTATAGAATAGTTGCCACTATTTCCTTACAACAACATCAGGGTGACTATGCGCATACCTTTCGGCTCCGTAGCCTCGTTGGCTCTCTGCTTTACCGTGTCGGCCTTCGCCGCAGAACCATTCGACGACAAGTTCCGCCAGCTCGAAGAAGTGCTGCCCACCCCGAATACCTACCGCACAGCGTCCGGCGCGCCGGGCCACGCCTATTGGCAGCAGCGCGCCGACTACACCATCCGCGCCACCCTGGACGAAGCCAAACGCGAGATCGCTGGCAGCGGCCGTATCACCTACCACAACCAGTCGCCCGACACCCTCGGCTACCTGTGGGTGCAGCTGGACCAGAACATCTACCAGCCCGATTCCGACGCGCGCCGCATGGCCACGGCGCCCTCGCGCCAGGCGTGGGCCAAAACGGCGGGCGAAGACACCATGAAATTCGAAGGCTTGCGCGGCATCCTGGCGCGCGGCGACTTCCAGGGCGGCTTCCATATCCGCCGCTTGACAGGCGCGGATGGCCAGCCTTTGAAATACGTAGTGAACCGCACGATGATGCGCATCGACCTGCCGCAAGCCCTGAAGCCGGGCCAGGATTTCGTCTTCCAGATCGACTGGGATTACCGCATCAACGAACAGAAGGTGCTGGGCGGGCGCGCCGGCTATGAAGTCTTCGATGACAAGAACGCCCTGTTCGAAGTGGCGCAGTGGTTCCCCCGCATGGCGGCCTATTACGACGCGGCCGGCTGGCAGCACAAGCAGTTCCTCGGCTCGGGCGAATTCACGCTGGAATTTGGCGACTACGACGTGCAGCTCACCGTCCCTGCCGACCATATCGTCGCCTCCACGGGCGCGCTGCAAAATCCGCAGGACGTGCTGTCCGCCGCGCAGCGCGAGCGCCTGGAAAAAGCCCGCGGCAGCGACAAGCCCGTCGTCATCGTCACGCAAAAAGAAGCCGAGGCGGCCGAAAAGTCCGTCAGCCGCGCGCAAAAAACGTGGCACTTCAAGGCGGCCAACGTGCGCGACTTCGCCTGGGCCTCGAGCCGCAAGTTCATCTGGGATGCGCAGGGCTACAAGAAGGGCGGCAGCGATGTGATGGCCATGTCCTACTATCCGAAAGAGGGCAATCCACTGTGGGAAAAGTACAGCACGCAAGCCATCGTGCACACGATTGAACAGTACAACAAGTACAGCATAGCCTACCCGTACCCGACAGCTATCTCCGTCAACGGCCCCGTGGGCGGCATGGAATATCCGATGATCTCATTCAACGGCCCGCGCCCCGTCAAGGATAAGAAGACGGGCGAGCTGAGCTACTCCAAGCGCACCAAGTATGGCTTGATCGGCGTGATCATCCACGAGGTGGGCCACAACTACTACCCGATGATCATCAACTCGGACGAGCGCCAGTGGACGTGGATGGACGAAGGCCTCAACACCTTCGTGCAATACCTGGCGCAGCAGGCGTGGGAGGAAAACTACCCGGCCTCGCGCGGCGAGCCGCGCGAAATCGTCGACTATATGCGTAGCCGCGACCAGGTGCCCATCATGACGAACTCCGAATCGCTGCTGCAGTTCGGTAACAACGCCTACGCCAAGCCGGCGGCGGGTCTGAATATCCTGCGCGAGACCATCCTCGGGCGCGAACTGTTCGACTACGCGTTCAAGGAATATGCGCAGCGCTGGAAGTTCAAGCGCCCCACGCCCGCCGACTTTTTCCGCACCATGGAAGACGCCTCCGGCACGGACCTGGACTGGTTCTGGCGCGGCTGGTTTTATACGACCGACCCGGTCGACATCAGCATCGACGGCATCAGCGAATACGGCGTGAGCTCAAAAGATCCGGCAACGGAAAAAGCCTGGAAAAAGGCGCAAAAGGACGCCCAACCGGAATCCGTCACGAGCCGCGCCAACAAAGGCATGCCGCGCCGCGTCGACGCGCATCCGGAACTGAAGGATTTCTACAACCAGCACGACGATTTCACGGTGACCAACAAGGACCGCAACAGCTATGCCGAAGCGCTGGCCGGCCTGGAACCGTGGGAAAAGGACTTGCTGAAACAGGGCAAGCACCTGTACCTGGTCGACCTGTCGAACGTGGGCGGCATGGTCATGCCCCTGATACTCGAAATCGAACTGAAAAGCGGCAAGAAGTACGTCGAGCGCGTGCCGGCCGAAGTGTGGCGCTACTCGCCGAAGAAGATCACCAAGGTCGTCATCACGGATGAACCGATGGTGGGCCTGGTGCAGGACCCGTACTGGGAAACGGCCGACATCGACACCAGCAACAATAGCTGGCCGAGAAAAGTCACGCCATCGCGCCTGGAACTGTTCAAGAGCGAGAAGTCGCCCAAGGATAACCTGATGCGCGATTTTCATACGCCGTTGAAAGGCAAGAACGGCGGCTCGGCCAAGGGCGACGAGGCGTGAAGCGCTGGCGCGCGCAGGCCGCCGCCCTGCTGGCCTGCGCCAGCATGACGGCCGGCGCCCATAACTTCCACATGGGCATCGCCGACATCAGCTATAACGTGGCCAGCGGGGCCACGGAAGTAGTGCACACCTACACGGGCCACGATGTCGAGGCGCTGCTGACGAACCTGTACCAGCGCCAGTTCGACCTGGGCCAGGAAGACAGCGAAGCGGCGCTGCGCCGCTATGTCGAAAAACAGTTTTATCTCGTGGGACCGGACGGCAAGCGCCTGCGCCTGAACTGGGTCGGCATGAAGGTCAATGCCGACAACGTGGTGATCTTCCAGGAGATCGAACGCACGCGCCTGGCCCCCGCCACGCGCATCCACAACCAGCTGCTGATCGATTTCCTGCCCAGCCAGCGCAATACCCTCAACGTGCAGGACAGCGGCACCATCCAGACGCTGATTTTCGACCGCCAGAACACGGAACTGCCGATCCGGTAAGCCCGCCACACCCATACACCCATGACGCCACGCTATCTTCCTCTCCTTCTCGCCGCCCTGTTTTCACCCGCCGCGCATGCCGACGACATCTTCCAGCGCGTGCTGGTCGACGGTTCGCGCCTGAACCAACTGGGCGTGGCCGATTCGGCCAACGCGGGCAGCGTCACGCAAAAGCAGCTCGACGCGCGCACCAGCTACCGGCCCGGCGAATTGCTCGAAGCCGTGCCGGGGCTGATCGTCAGCCAGCATAGCGGCGAAGGCAAGGCCAACCAGTTCTACCTGCGCGGCTTCAACCTCGATCACGGCACGGACTTGCGCACCACCGTCGACGAGATGCCCGTGAACCAGCGCAGCCATGGCCACGGACAGGGCTGGACGGACCTGAACTTCCTGATCCCAGAACTGGCCATGCGCCTCGATTACAAAAAGGGGCCGTATTCGGCGGTGCAAGGCGATTTTTCCTCGGCGGGAGCGGCCTCCATCGTCTACGCGAACCGCCTGACGCAGGGTATCGCCAGCGTGGGCATCGGGCAAAACGGCTTTCGCCGCGCCCTGCTGGCCGATACACTCGATGCGGGCGACGGCAGCCTGCTGTACGCGCTCGAAGCGCAGCATAACGATGGCCCGTTCACGCAGCCGGACCGCTACCGCAAGCTCAATGGCGTACTGCGCTACAGTGTAGGCTATGCCAACAACGGCTTCAACGTCACGGCCATGGCGTACGACGCCAGCTGGAATGCCACCGACCAGATTCCGCTGCGGGCCGTGCAGGACGGCACGCTGGGTCGCTTCGACGCCATCGATGCCAGCGACGGCGGCAAGGCGCAGCGCTACAGCCTGTCGGGCGCCTGGCGCCAGACCAGGGACGATATATCGTCCAAGGTCAGCGCGTATGTGATCGCCAACCGCCTGGCCCTGTTCTCGAATTTTACGTATGCGCTGGACGACCCCGATAACGGCGACCAGTTCGCCCAGCCCGACCGGCGCGTGACGGCCGGCCTCGATGCCAGCCATACCTGGCACCGCCACACGGACAGGGGCAGCAGCGACACCACCATCGGCCTGCAGCTACAAAACGACAATATCCACAATGGCCTGTACAACACGCGCCAGCGCCAGATCGTGTCGACCACGCGGCAAGACCATATCGTCGAATCGAGTATCGGCGTGTATGGCGAAAACAGCACGCGCTGGTCGCGCTGGCTGCGCACCGTGGCCGGCCTGCGCGCGGACGCCTACCGCTTCGACGTGCGCAGCGACCGCGCCGCCAATTCGGGCCAGGCCAGCGACCATTTGTTCAGCCCCAGCCTGAGCGTGATCGCCGGTCCGTGGCGCGACACAGAAGCGTACATCAACATCGGCAATGGTTTTCACAGCAACGACGCGCGCGGCACGACGATCACGGTCGACCCGAAGACGGGTGTAGCGGCCGACAAGGTCACGCCCCTGGTGCGCTCGCGGGGGCTGGAACTGGGCTTGCGCAGCGCCACCGTCGCCGGCCTGCAAACGTCGCTGTCGCTGTACCGCCTGGATTTCGATTCCGAGCTGCTGTTCATCGGCGACGCGGGCGCCACCGAGGCGGGCCGCCCCAGCCGGCGCTACGGCATCGAGTTTTCCAGCTACTACAAGGCGGCCAGCTGGCTGTCGCTGGACGTGGACCTGGCGTATGCGCGGGCACGCTCGCGCGGCAGCGACCCGGCGGGCGACTTCATCCCCGGCGCCATCGAAGGCGTGGCCCAGCTGGCCATGACGGTGACGCCGCCAGGGCCGTGGTCGGGTTCTTTGCGCCTGCGCTACTTCGGTCCACGCCCCCTGATTGAAGACAACAGCGTGCGTTCGTCGGCCAGCGTGGGCTTGAACGGGCGCATCGCCTACCAGATCGACAGGACCTTGCGCGTGGAGGTGGAAGGCTACAACCTGGCCAACCGGCGCGACTCGGCCATCGATTACTACTATGCCTCGCGCCTGCCCGGCGAGGCGCAGCCGGTCGACGATATCCACTTCCATCCGGTGGAATCGCGCTCGCTGCGTCTGACCCTGGTAAAGAATTTTTAACTCAACAAGCATAATTCCTGGCGGACGCTGCACAGGAAACGCCGCGAAGTCGTAGAATGCCAGGCTGGATAAACTGAGACAGGCCGCGTTGCGGCCCGCACCGCCATGAGCACTTCCGCACCGATCTTTACCGACCCGTCCCACGTCAAGGACGCCTTGCGCGATGACGGCTATGCCGTCCTGCGCCCGCAGGACGTGGCGGCGCTGGCCGGCTGCCCGCTGGCCGCGCTGCGCGCGCTCGAACCCAGCTGGAACGCGCTGGCGCTGGACAATTACCTGAAAGATGGCGGCCGCTATCGCCGCCGGCGCCACTCATGCTTCGTGCAGGATGGCGCGCGCCTGACGCAGACGGCGCACCGTCCGCACTGGCAACCGGTGGAATACAACGCCCTGCACGGCGGCATGCACCGCCTGTTCGAGCCAGTCGAGCCGGCCATCGTCGCACAACCAGCCTGGCAACAGCTGATCCGCGCGCTGGGCGACGCCTGCTCGCAGGTCAAGGGCAGCCAGCCGTGGTTCATCGAGGCGCACCAGTTCCGCATCGATACGACCGATGGCATCGGCCGCCCCACGCCGGAAGGCGCGCACCGCGACGGCGTCGATTTCGTCGCCGTGCTGCTGATCCGACGCGAACAGGTCAAGGGCGGCGAGACGCGCATCTTCGAGGCAGACGGCCCCAACGGCAAGCGCTTTACCCTGACCGAGCCATGGTCGCTGCTGCTGCTCGACGATGCCGCCGTGATCCACGAATCGACGCCGATCCAGCCCATCGGCGAACATGGCCACCGCGATACGCTCGTGCTGACCTATCGCGCGGGCCAGTTCCAGGGCGAGAATTAAGCGTTGGCCACAGCATTCCCTGTGGCCAAAATAGTTACTTGTAAGTTACTTTTGCAGACTTAAATCCGATATAGTCACAGGATGTCGATATTGCGTGCTCACCGCGCCCAGCATCACCACACTGAAATTCTAGGAGAGGTCTGTGGACTCCAACAACCAAATCAAGCCTGACGAAATCGAGATCCTGATCGTCGAGGACAGCCCGACCCAGGCGGAGCGCTTGCGCCGCCTGATCCAGTCGCTGCACTACAATGCGCGCGTGGCGGCGAATGGCCAGCTGGCCCTGGCCGCCATCCGCGAGCGCAAGCCGCACCTGGTGCTGTCCGATATCGTCATGCCTGAAATGAATGGCTACGACCTGTGCCGCGCCATCAAGTCCGATCCGACCCTGCGCGACATCCCCGTGATCCTCGTCACCTCGCTCAACGACCCGAAGGATATCATCCGCGGCATCGAGTGCGGTGCCGACAATTTCATCCGCAAGCCCTACGCGGAAGACTACCTGCTCAACCGCATCAGCCACATGCTGATGAACCAGAAGCTGCGCAAGAACCAGAACGTGGAAATCGGCATCGCCCTGTACCTGGGCGACCAGAAGCACTTCATCAATGCGGAGCGCCAGCAAATCCTCGATTTGCTCATTTCCACGTATGAACAGGCGGTACAGGTCAACGGCGAACTGCAGGCGCGCGAGCGCCAGGTAATCGAGTTGAACATGCGCCTGGCGCACCATGCGGCCGAACTGGAAACCATCAACCGCGAAATCGCCCTGAAAAACCTGGAACTGGCCGAGGCGAGCCGCATGAAGTCCGCCTTCATCGCGAATATGTCGCATGAACTGCGCACGCCGCTGAACGCCATCATCGGCTTCACGGGCGCGCTGCTGATGAAACTGCCCGGCCCCCTGACGTCGGATCAGGACAAGCAACTCAACACCATCCGCGCCAGCGCGCGCCATCTGCTCTCGCTGATCAACGACATCCTCGACGTGGCCAAGATCGAGGCAGGCAAACTGACCCTGTCGATCGAGCCCGTGCACTGCCAGGCGCTGATGGCCGAAGTGGCCGACACCTTGCGCCCCCTGGCCCAGCAAAAAGGCCTGGCGTTGGAAATGGCCCTGGGAGAAGCGGGCCGCCCGCCCGCCATCATCGACACGGATCGCCGCGCGCTGACGCAAATCCTCATCAACCTGCTCAACAACGCCATCAAGTTCACGGAACAGGGCACGGTGCGCATCAGCCTGTCCCAGCGCGAGGAAGACGGCGTTCTGGTGACGGAAATGAGCATCGCCGACAGCGGCGCCGGCATCAAGGAAGAAGACCAGGCCAAGCTGTTCCAGGCCTTCTCGCAACTCGATTCCACCTCCACGCGCCACGTGGAAGGCGCTGGACTGGGCCTGTACCTGTGCCAGAACCTGGCCAACGCCATCGGTGGCGCCCTATTCTTCAACAGCGACTACGGCTCGGGCAGCACGTTTACGCTGGCCCTGCGCAGCAGGGCCTGAGCTTCTGTGCGCCGCAACATGAAATGCTGATTTTTTGCCAACTAGAAGAGACCAACATAGTAGTTCTACTGTATTGCACTGCACCATTTTCAGCGCTATAGTAGAACTGTCTCCTCCAATTCGTTCTCCGAACATTGGATTACGCCCGCGAATACAACCGCGGGCTTTTTTTTGCCCGCGTTTTACATTATCTTCATCTTCCCTTAACTAAATCAATCGATTTAGTTATATCAATCGTTTGAGATATATGATTAAATCTCCGGCATGATTGAAAAAAACACCATCCCCACTTCCCATGCCGACGACGGGCGCAAGCCCCGTTCCGACGGCGAGCAATCGCGCGAGCGGCTGCTGCATAGCGCCATCCGCCTGTTTGCCGAGCAGGGCTACGCCAAGACTTCCACGCGAGAACTGGCGCAGGCGGCCGGCACCAACGCGGCCGCCATCAGCTACTATTTTGGCGACAAGGCGGGCTTGTACCGTGCCGCCTTTGCGCAGCAGTCGTCGAACCCGCAAGACAATATCGCCCTGTACGAGCAACCGCATTTCACCTTGCGCCAAAGCCTGGAAGGCTTTTATGCGCAATTGCTCGCCCCCATGCAGCAAGGCGAGATCGCACGCGACTGCATGCGCCTGTGGTGCCGCGAAATGCTCGAACCGACGGGCCTGTGGGCACGCGAGATCGACCAGAACATCCGTCCCGAACACGAGGCGCTGACGCGCGTACTGGCGCGCCACCTGGGCGCGCCCGACAACAGCGATGACATGCACCGCCTGGCGTTTTCCATCGCTTCGCTGGCGCTGCAACACATGGTGGGCGCCGAAGTGCTGCAAACCTTGCGTCCGCAACTGCTGGAATCGCCGCACGCCATCGACACCTGGCTGGCGCGCATGACCGACTACGCGCTGGCCATGGCCGATGTGGAGCGCCGACGCCTGGCCATCCCCCCCTCTACCCCTACCGCTCAATGACAAGCACGAGGACCAGCATGACGACTATTCGATGCACCGTTCAACGCGCCGTGGCCGCCAGCATCATGCTGGCGCTGGGCGGTTGCGCCCTGCAAGGGCCGCCCGCAGCAGTGGCCGCCAGCGCACCCGCGCAGTGGCAGGCGCCGTTGCCGCATAACGGCAAGCTGACGGACCTGGCCAGTTGGTGGCAAGGCCAGAGCGACAGCCTGCTGGTGGAATTGATCACCGACGCGCAGCAGGTCAGCCCTACCATCGCCGCCGCCGGCACGCGCATCGTGCAGGCGCGCGTGGACAGCATCGCCAGCGGCGCCGCGCTGGCGCCCACGCTCGATGCGACAGGCAGCGTGGTGCGCACCAGCCAGCAATCGGCCCAGCCCAGCGGCACCACCTCGCAGGCAGCGCTGCAGGCGTCGTGGGAAATCGATGTGTTTGGGGCCAAGCGCGCCACGCGCGATGCGGCGCAGGAGCGCTACGACAGCGCCCGCGCAGGCTGGCATGATGCCCGCGTCTCGGTCGCCGCCGAGGTGGCGAACCAGTACTACGCCTTGCGCACCTGCCAGCAATTGCAGGCCGTGTCCGAACAGGACGCCGTCTCGCGCCGCGACTCGGCACGCCTGACGGAACTGAGCGCCGGTGCCGGCTTCCAGCCGCCCGCCAATGCGGCCCTGGCCCGTGCCAGCGCCGCCGAAGGCGCCAGCCGCGCCATCGAACAGCGCGCCGCCTGCGACGTCAATATCAAGGCGCTGGTGGCCCTGTCGGCCATGCCGGAAGCGTCGCTGCGCCAGAAGCTGGCGGCCAGCCCCTTTGTTGCGCCCTCGCCCGTGGCGATTGTGGAACTGCCGGCACAAACCCTGGGCCAGCGTCCCGACATCTACAGCGCCGAACGCGAAGTGGCGGCGGCCAGCTTCGAAGTGCGCGGCGCGCAGGCGCAGCGCTACCCGCGTCTGAGCCTGGCCGGCTCCATCGGCAAGGGCAATATCCGCAGCGGCGGCGACAGCATCACGGCCAGCACCTGGAGCATCGGCCCGCTGGCCGTCAGCCTGCCCATCTTCGACGGCGGCACGCGCCGCGCCCAGGTCGATGCGGCCACGGCGCGCTACGACGAAGCGGTGGTGAAATACCGCGCCGGCGTGCGCCAGGCCGTGCGCGAAGTGGAAGAAGCGCTGGTCAACCTGGCCAGCACGGACGCGCGCAGCGCCCACGCCAGAACGGCGCTGGAAGGCTACCGCGTCTCGTTTGTCGCCACCGAAGACCGCTACAAGAATGGCCTGGCCAGCCTGATCGAACTGGAAGACGCGCGCCGCACGCGCCTGGCCGCCGAAAACACGATGGTCAACCTCGAGCGCGAACGCAGCGTCGCCTGGGTGGCGCTGTACCGCGCCGCCGGCGGCGGCTGGAACAGCAGCAGCGCCATCGCCAACAACACACCTTGACGGATACGACAACATGAAAAAAATGACCTTGAAACCGATGGCACTGGCGCTGGCCGCCCTCTGTGTGGTGCTGGGCGCCGGCGTTTCCCTGTACTCCCCTTCCTCCACGGCGGCCGACGATGCCAAGGATAAAAGCGCGGCACAAAAGCCTGCGCTCACCGTCACCACGGCCAAGCCGCAAACGGCCAGCCTGCCCATCAAGCTGAAGGCCAACGGCAACGTGGCCGCCTGGCAGGAAGCCGTCATCGGCAGCGAATCGAACGGCTTGCGCCTGACGGACGTGCGCGTCAACGTGGGCGACGTGGTGCGCGCCGGCCAGGTGCTGGCCGTGTTCTCGAACGACACGGTGAACGCCGACGTGGCGCAGGCGAAAGCGGCGATGCTGGAGGCCGAAGCGAATGCGGCGGAAGCAGCTGCCAATGCCCAGCGCGCCCGCTCGCTGCAAAGCACGGGCGCCATCAGCGCACAGCAGATCAGCCAGTATCTGACGGCCGAACAGACAGCCAACGCGCGCATCGCGTCCGCCAAGGCGCAACTGGCGTCGCAGCAGCTGCGCCTGAAATACACACAGGTGGTGGCGCCCGACAGCGGCATCATCTCCTCGCGCTCGGCCACCGTCGGCTCCGTCGTGGGCGCCGGCACGGAACTGTTCCGCATGATCCGCCAAGGCCGCCTCGAATGGCGCGCCGAAGTGACGGCCACCGAGCTGCTGAATCTGAAACCGGGCACCCTGGCGCAAGTCAAGGCGGCCAACGGCAGCATTTTGACGGGCAAGGTGCGCATGATCGCTCCCACGGTCGACCCGCAAACCCGGTCCGCCCTCGTGTATGTGGACTTGCCGGCCAGCAGCGGCAACAATGCGCCATTCAAGGCCGGCATGTACGCCAGCGGCGAATTTGAACTGGGCACGTCGGGCGCGCTGACGGTGCCGCAGCAGGCCATTGCCGTGCGCGATGGCTTCAGCTATGTCTTCCGCCTGAATGCCGACCAGCGGGTCAGCCAGATCAAGGTGCAGGCCGGACGGCGCCTGAGCGACCGCATCGAGATTTTAGGCGGCATCACGGCCGACACGACGATTGTCGTCAGCGGCGCAGGCTTCCTCAACGACGGCGACCTGGTACGCAATGTACAAACCCCGGTCGCAGCAGCTGCCAGGCCGGCCGCGGCGAAAAAGTAAGGAAAATCATGAATTTTTCCTCCCTCTCGATCAAGAACCCGATCCCGGCCATCATGCTGTTTGCGCTCTTGACCCTGGCCGGTCTGCTGGCCTACAAGGCCAATCCGGTGCAGGATTTCCCCGACATCGAACTGCCCATCGTCACCGTCAGCGCGGTGCTGCCCGGCGCCGCGCCGGCCCAGCTGGAAACGGAAGTGGCGCGCAAGATCGAAGACTCCGTCGCCACCCTGCAAGGCGTGAAAAACATCTACACCAAGGTGCTCGATGGCGTCGTCACGGTGACCGTCGAATTCATCCTGGAAAAGCAGATCGCCGAAGCCGTCAACGACGTGCGCGACGCCGTCGCGCGGGTCAAGGCGGACATGCCGGCCGAGCTGCGCGACCCCACCGTCACCAAGGCTTCCACCGCCGGGCGCGTGGTACTGACCTTTATCGCCACGGCGAAAGGGGGCGTGGACAACCCGCTCGATGCTCCCGACCTGTCCTGGTTCGTCGACAATACGGTGGCCAAGCGCCTTTTGACGGTGCCTGGCGTGGGCGCCGTTACCCGCGTCGGCGGCGTCTACCGCGAGATCCAGGTGGAACTCGACGAAGCGCGCATGGCGGCGTTGAAGGTATCGGCGCTCGACGTCTCGCGCCAGCTGCGCCTGGTGCAGCGCGAAGCGCCCGGTGGCAGGGGCGACATCAGCGGCGCCGAGCAGTCGGTGCGCACCATCGCCACCGTCAAAACGGCCGATGAACTGTCGCGCGTGGAAGTGCCGCTGCCGGATGGACGCCATGTGCGCCTGGACCAGGTGGCCACCGTGCGCGACACGGTCGCCGAACCGCGCGCGCTGGCCGAACAGGATGGCAAGACCGTGGTCGCCTTTGAAGTGTTCCGCACCAAGGGCGCCAGCGAAGTGGCAGTCGCCAAGGGCGCGCGCGACGCCATCGCCGACCTACAGAAGGAAAACCCCAGCGTGGTGCTGCAGCAGTCGATCGACAATGCCTTCCCCGTCGAGGAAAACTTCGTGGGCTCGATGGAGCTGCTGTACGAAGGCGCGCTGCTGGCCGTACTGGTGGTGTGGTGGTTCCTGCGCGACTGGCGCGCCACCCTGGTGGCCGCGGCCGCCCTGCCCCTGTCCGTGATGCCGGCTTTTCTCGGCATCTACTGGTTCGGCTACACGCTCAATACCGTCACCCTGCTGTCGCTGGCGCTGGTCGTCGGCGTGCTGGTCGACGATGCCATCGTGGAAATCGAAAACATCGAGCGCCATCTGCGCATGGGCAAGTCGCCCATGGAAGCGGCCATGGAAGCGGCCGACGAAATCGGCATGGCGGTGATCGCCACCACCTTCGCACTGGTGGCCGTATTCCTGCCGACGGCCTTCATGAGCGGCATTCCCGGTCTGTTCTTCAAGCAGTTCGGCTGGACGGCCGTGCTGGCCGTGCTGGCTTCCCTGGTGGTAGCGCGCCTGCTCACGCCGATGATGGCCGCCTACCTCCTGAAACCCCTGCCGCACAAGGAAGAGCAGGATGGCTGGCTGATGACGCGCTACCTGACGGTCATGCGCTGGTGCCTGAACCACCGTGGCATCACGGCCATCGCCGCAGCCCTGTTCTTTGTCGGCGCCATCGCCCTCGTGCCGCTGCTGCCGACGGGCTTCGTGCCGGCCGCCGACCGCGCGCAGACACAGATCAACCTGGAACTGCCGCCCGGCTCCACCCTGGGCGAAACACAGGCCGTGGCGGCGCTGGCGCGCGATGCTGCCATGCGCACGCCGGGCATCCAGGGCGTCTTCAGTTCGATTGGCGGTGGCTCCAGCGGCGACGCCTTCGCCCCCGGCGCAGCGGCCGAGGCGCGCCGCGCCGTGCTGACCCTGACCACCGTGCACCGCACGGAGCGCAAGGAATCGATGGCGGACCTGGAAACGCAGCTGCGCCACAAGCTCGATACGATACCCGGCGCCCGCTTCACGGTGGGACCGCCCGACACTGGCGTCAAGATGCAACTGGTGCTGCGCTCGGAAGACCCGGTGGCGCTGATGGCGGCGGCGCAAAAGGTCGAGCGTGAACTGCGCGGCCTGAAAGGCATCGGCAACGTCAATTCCAGCGCTTCGCTGGTGCGCCCGGAAATCATCGTGCGTCCTGATTTCGCCAAGGCGGCCGACCTGGGCGTGACGGCAGCAGCCATCGGCGAGACGGTGCGCGTAGCCACGGCTGGCGACTACGACACGGACCTGACGAAGATGAACCTGCCCGAGCGGCAGGTGCCGATCCGCGTCAAGCTGCCCAACAGCGTGCGCGCCGACCTGGCCGCCATCGAGCGCCTGAGCGTGCCCGGCAAGAATGGCCCCGTGCGCCTGGCGAATGTGGCCAGCGTGACGATGGAAAGCGGCCCGGCGCAGATCGACCGTTTGAACCGCAGCCGCAACGTCACGCTCGACGTGGAACTCGGTTCGCGCACGCTCGGCGAACTGAACGAGGAAGCGCGCGCGCTGCCATCGATGAAGAATTTGCCGCCGTCCGTGAAGATCGCCGAACTGGGCGACGCGCAGGAGATGGCCTCGCTGTTCGCCAGCTTCGGCCTGGCCATGCTGATCGGCGTGCTGTGCATCTACTGCGTGTTGGTGCTGCTGTTCAAGGACTTCATGCAGCCGGTGACCATCCTGGCGGCGCTGCCGCTGTCGATCGGCGGCGCCTTCGTGGCGCTCCTGATCACGGGCAGCGCCCTGTCGATGCCGTCGATGATCGGCCTGATCATGCTGATGGGAATCGTCACCAAGAACTCGATCCTGCTGGTCGACTATGCGATTCTGGCGCGCCAGGCCGGCATGAACCGCTTCGATGCGCTGGTCGACGCCTGCCACAAGCGCAGCCGCCCCATCCTGATGACGACGATTGCCATGGGCGCCGGCATGATGCCGCTGGCGCTGGGCTGGGGCGCCGACCCCAGCTTCCGTTCGCCGATGGCCATCACCGTCATCGGCGGCCTGATCACCTCGACTTTATTGAGCCTGCTGGTGGTGCCGGCCGTGTTCACCTACATCGACGACCTCGAACACCTGCTCAAGCGCGGCATGGCGAAACTGCGCCGCCAGAAAGCGCCGGCGCGGCGCGACGACAAGGTGGCGCTGGAAAAATAAGCGCCACACCTGATGGCAAAATCGCCCCCTGCGGGCAAGGAAGCGAAGGACCGGCCGGCAGGCCGCGCTCCCTCGCTTCCATCTATCTGGCATACTGCGGCCATTCTCCATGAACGCAATCTGCCCTGCCTATGAATTACCGCACCCCGCTCGTCCTGCTACTGGTATCCGCACTGCTCGGCGCCTGCTCGGACAAGACCGCCCCCGCCAGCGCCGACCTGGCAGCTGACGTGGTAGCCGATGTCCCCGCCGCCGCTGCCGATACGGCATCGGCAGAGCACGTGCCGCCGCCGGCCGCCACCGCGCCCAAGACGGAAGAGATGAACACGCCGCAGGCGCGCAAGCGCGAGGCGGGCATGATGCGTGCCGTCTTTGGCAAGGACTACCGCGGCGACAGCGACGATGCGTTGGCCGACCTGCCCGATCCGGACAACCATGTCGACAAACTCAGCTATGTGGTCAGTGCCGTCAGCCACAGGCTGCTGCCCGATGGCCGCGCTATCCTGGTGGCGAATGCGGAAACGGCCAACACGGAAGGCACGGCAGAATCGGCGCACGCCTCGTCGGGGCTGTTGAACGTTTTTTTCCTGGCACCCAAGGGTCAGCCGGAAGACGGCCAGTGGCAAGTCGTGAAACGACTGGAAAACATCGCAGCCCTGGGTTCGTCCGGGCAGCTGGGCGAAGTCCATTGGATCATGCTGGGTGCGAACAAGCCGGGACTGGCGATCCGCCACGGCTATACGGGCCAGGGTTACACCATCACGCAACTGGCCCTGTTTGAAATCGGCGATGGCAAGGTAACCGCGCTCGATGGCGGCATCGACCTGTACTCGGACAATATGGGCGCCTGCACGCCAGACATGGACGAGTGCTGGATGGTCGACGGCAAGTGGCGCTTCGCCCCCGCGCGCAACGGCGGCGCCCACGACGACTTGCTGATCGACTTCACGGGCGCGTCCGAAAAGATCAAACCCGGCGTCAAGGTCAAGCCGGATGAAGACCCGCCACGCATCGCCACGCCCTTGAACGGCCGCGCGCGCTACGGCTTCGATGGCAAGGGATATAAATTGGTGGAAGGGAAGAATACGGTGCCTGGCGTGTAAGCAAATACCCACCAGGCACCGCCATGCCGCTACCTGCGTGCCGCCTCCAGGCGCACCAGCAGCGGCGCATACATGGCCCGCGTATGGCTGCTCCAGCGGGCCATGGCGCTGTCGATGTCGAGCAGCAGGCGTTCCGACAACACCTTGTCGCCCTGCTGCAGCGCCCAGATCGCGCACTCGGCGCGGCACTCGAAGCTGTTGTAGCGCGTCAGCGCATCGTCAAATTCCGCCTTCGCTTCGGCCTGGCGCCCGCTTTGCGCCAGCGCGCGCGCAGTCAGCAGGGACACCATCTCGGGACGGAAATGGATGTCGTTGCGGCGGATGAATTCCAGGTGCATCAAGGCCTCGGCGCCGCGCGCGCATTCCAGACAGGCGCGTGCCGCGCCCAGGCGAATTTCCAGGTCCGATGAAAATGCTCCCCGCAGGCAGGCTTCATACGTCGATGCCGCTTCCTGCGCATCGCCCGCTTCGAGCAGCGCGCTGGCCAGGCGCATCTGGTTCTGCGCCGTCGGCGTGTACTCGAAGGCGGCCTTCGCCTCGCGCAATTCGCGGTTGGGATCGAGTACCTGCACGGCTACCGAAGCGACCTTGCGCGCACCTTGCGGCAGGCGCGAATTGGGCAGGTAAATGGCGAAGAAATACACCACGCTGCCCAGCAGCGGGAACATGAATAAAATGAGCAGCCAGTACAACTGCTGCCCGTTGCGCACCACGTGAATCGCAAAAAATACCGCGATCAGTATGTGGATGCCTATGCCAAAAATCGTCATGTTACAACCTCGTTCGTGACGGGAGCCGCTGGCACCATGCCACCGCTTTCCCTGACTCAATATTACACCGGCCGCCCCGGCAAGCTCGCCGGGGAGGCACGCGAACGGCGAAAGCAGGACAGCCGCGAGACTGTCCTGCTTTCCTGGCGCGTCTATGGGCGTCAGAAAGTGCTGATGGCGTTCAGGAACCAGCCCCGGCTGCGATACGACAAATCCGTCAAATCGTCCGAGAAGGTCGTGAAGTTGTAGCCGATGCCGATCTTGGCGTGCTTCGCCACGTGCCGGTAGACGCCGATCAGGGCGCCGGCGCGCGCATCCCCCGCCTCGCGCGCCTTCAGCCTGCGTCCCTCGATCAGGGCATCCCATTCCTTGACGATATGAATATCGGCGCGCAGTACCAGCAATTCCGCGCGGCTGGAGAACCAGTCGCCTTGAGTCTTCGACGCCCGCAGCTGGCCTGTGCGCACACCGAACTTGCCGCCAACGGACAGCCATGGCCTGACGTCATACGTCGTATCGACATTCAGGATATGGCTTTTCTGCGTGTAATCGAGCACCCCGCCCGTGACGCCGTCAACCTGGCCTGGCGATGGCAGGTTGTAAAAGTACGTGTACTTGAACAGGGTGTTCCAGCGGTCGTTGTCGACCGGACGATAGGCCGCGCCCGTCACGACTTCCGTGTAATCGCCATCGTAGAAGGCGCCTCGCGTGGAGCTGCTGCGCGACAGGTTGAACTTGCCCAGCAGGCGCCAATCGCGGTCCAACTGGTAGCTCAGCGCATTGCGCGTCAGCCACACCTTGCGGTGTTCACTGTTCGCGTCCGTGACGCAGCCGCCGTCAGCCGGCACGGTGGCACAGCTGCCGTCCACCGTTCCCAGCGACTTTGTACGGTCGGTGCGGAACTCCAGCGCGCTGGAAAATTTCAGCCGCTCGTAGGCATACGCCGCCGTCAGGCCGATGGCATCGCGCTTCAAGTCGCCCGACAGGGGATTCGACAGGGTGCCCGTCTCGAACTTGATGCCCGTGATCCAGCGCTCGGTGGGCGCCAGGTCCACCCCGAACGCATGCGTCAGGCTTTGCGGCCCCGCGCCATTGCCCCAGCGGCTTTCTGCAAACAGGCCCGCCTTGTCATTCAGGCGATAGCGGCTACCCGCGGTCAATGTGGACTGGCGGCCGCTGTAGTTCACATCGGGCGTTTCCGTCTCCATGCGGTAGTTCAGGTATACGCTGCTGCGCTCATCCATCTGCATGTTTCCGAACAGCTGGCCACCCACGCCGCCGCTGCCGCCCGACGCTTCCGCCCCCAGGCGCAGGCGTTCGCTCACCTGGTAGGTGCCACCCAGTCCCGCGCGGTCATTCAGGGCACGGTTGCCGCTGCGCGACAAGGTATGCTGGACGAAGCCGTACATGTCCCACGGTGCATACAGCAATCCTGCCACGCGCGCCGATGCCACGCCGGAAGCGAGCGTGGTGTCGGGGCCGTACTGCGGACCGCCAGCCATGCCCGCCTCACGGCCCTGCGTCACCAGTTGGCCCGTGATGCCGCCTTCCAGGCCCTGCTGCGGCACGGTGCTCGATGCCGGAGTCTTTTCCAGCGCGCCGTCCCGGGCTTGCTGGCCCTCCTGCAGTGGCCGATAGTCGATGCGCAACACGGCGTCGCTACGCCCGCCATCCTGGCTCAGGATGGCGCTGGCATTGTCCCCACCCGCGCCGGCGGCATTCTCGCGGCGGTCGTGCCGCAGGCCTGCCGACACACCCCACTCGGCATCGAGCTTGTGGCGCAGTGCCGCTTCCACTGCGCGCGCATCCTGGCTGGTGGCCGTGCGGTCGTCCGCCTTCAGCGACATTTCCGTGCGTTCGCCCAGCGGCAAGGTCGCCGCCAGGCCCGTTTGCCGCACGGCCTCGCCGTTCAGGGTCTGCATGCCTGGTCCCGCGTAACCGGCTTCGCGGTCCTGCCAGTAGGCAGCGATACGGCCACGCGCCGCGCCACCCAGGTCAGCCAGGTCCAGCGCACCGTCGAAGCGCTTCGCATTGGCGGGGCGTCCGCCCGCCGTCGTCTGGTTGAAATCAAAACCGCCGCTCGATGAACTGAGCACGCTGCTGGCGTCGCCGCTGGAACGGGCAGCCTCGGCCTTGATCCAGGTGCCCGGCTTGTAGCGCAAGGTCAGGTCCAGCTCCTTGAGGGTCTGGTCCGAACCCTGTTCGCCCTGGTGGTAATTGCTGACGCCGATGCGCACATGGTCGTTGAACCAGTGGCTGGCGCGCACCCCCACCGAGGTGCCGGAAATGGCGCTCAGGCCCGGTACATATTCATATGTCGCCACCAGGTACACGGGGTTACCGCTCAGGCTGGCGCTTTGCACCAGTGCGCCGCCATCGGCCACGGAGGACAGCGGCGAGCGCAAGGTCAGGCGTCCCTGCAGGTAGTTGATTTCATAATCCTGCGAGGGCGTCAGCTGGATGCGTTCGATCACCAGGTCCGAATCCTTGTCGCGCACTTCCACCCACAGGCGTTCCGAACCCTGGGTCAGATCCAGGTGGCGCAGATAGTATTGCGAACCGCCCGTGCCGCGAAATTCCTCGCGCGACTGCAAGGTGCCCGGCGAAGCGGCAAAGGCGTTGACCGTGCTGGCCTTTTCGCCATGGCTGGTGCTGGCGGCGCCATTCCACAGCAGATTGGCGCCATACAGGCCACGGCTGTACTGGGCCAGTTCCGAGCCGCTCCAGGTGGTCTGGAAATTACCCCACATGACAGACGAATCGCCTTTTTCCAGGCGCACGTAAAAGCGCCCCTGGGTTGGCGCGTCGTCGACGGTGGTACTGTCGTCGCCGTACACGGGATAGTATTTATCCGGATCGATGCGGCGCAACAGATAGTTCGGGTCCTTGCTCTGGAAGTTGTGGAACAGGTCGCGCAGCGGCTGCTCGCGCGTGTCGGCACTCGCCGTCAGCAGATAGTCGCCCTTGATCTTGCCCTTCAAATAAAACGCGCCACGGCCGTCGGCCCAGGTCTCGTTTTTATAGTGCTGCGTGTCGCCCGTGACCAGTTCAGCCGGCCCCTTGGTGCGGTCGCGGCCAATGGTCAGGTCGGCCAGCGCCACATAAAACCAGTCGCTGTCGGCAATATTCAAGTTGCGGCGGAAGGTCATGCCCGCCCCGCTGTCATCCTTCACGGCCACTTCCACCGTATGCGGGCCGGGACGCATGATCTGGCGCATGGCGAACTTGCCGTTGGCGTCGACCGGCACGGCCATGCCCAGCGCCGTCACCTGCTGGCCAGGCTTGATCTTCTCGCCGCTGATGGTGACGCTGCCGCCCGATGCATCGATATTGCGCAGGATCAGACTCGACTCGCCCCAGCCGGCCAAAGCTTCGCCGCCGGCCTTCTTGCCCGGCGCTTCGACCGGCGCAACATCGAGCAGGCGCAGTGGCTGCAGGCGCGTCTCGTCGAACTTGCCGCTACTGTCGTACACGCGCAGCAGGTAGCCTATCTGCTCCGGCGCATCAGCCGGCGCCTGCCAGGCCGTGGCTTCCCCCATCGTCGCGGGCACGATGGCAAATGGCTGTTCCTGCGTACCCTGTCCCTTGGCGAAAATGCGGATCTCGGCGCGCTGCTGGAAAAAAGCGTAATTGGTGTAGGTGCCAAAACGCACAGGCGCCTGGCGCTGCGCGTAGGGTGCCGCCAGCCAGACATTCAAGGCCGGCGCAACGTTCAGGGGATCGTACTTGACCTGGATGTCGGAACGCTCCAGCGCTACGTCGACGCAACGCTGGCGATCAGCCTCCTGCTGCTGCGTATCGGCGTCCTGCACCACGCCGTCAATGCTGATGGAGAAGGCCGCATCGCGGTTGGCCGCCTGACTGGCGACGGCGCAATCGTCGATCTGCACCACCGTTTCGATACGCCTGGCGGGCGGGCTGGCCACGGCAGGCAGTTCGACCGCTTCCTCGTACCAGGCACGGATTTCCGTGCGGCGGTTCTGCGCCATGCCTTGCGGCGTGGCGTTCGACGCGATTGCCTCGCTCTCGCCTTTGCCGCTGGCGGAAAAGGCCGATGCCGGCAAGTCCAGTGCTCGCATCAGATAGGCCGTGACGGCGAGCGCGCGCGCCTCCGACAGATGTTGGTTCGTCGGAAAAGTCGGCTTCAGCCAGGCGGCGATGCGCTGCTTGTCCGTATGCCCGATCACCTGCACGCGCACCTTCTGCTTGCCGCGCAAACGTGCGGCAAGCGCCTCTAGCCGGGCCGTGGCGGCCGGCAGCGGCACATCGCGGCCAGACTTGAAATTGGTGCCCGACAGCAGGTCGTCAAAGGTCACGCTCTGCTGCGCCGGCGCGGCCGGCGGCACCGCTTCCAGGATCAAGCGGCGCTCGGCGCGGCTCAGGCCAGACGGCGCCAGGCCGCTGAAAGCCGGCGACTCCTGCTCGCCGCTTGAGGGCTGCTGCGCCCCCATGCTTTGGCCGTGATCCCGCATTTTCCCCCGCAGCGCGTGCTCATTTGCCTGTTGCGCATGCGCGCCCAGACAGACAAAGCCTATGCTGCCGAGCAAATACACGAGCCGCTTGGGGGCCGGCCTGGCTGCCGCTTTGAGGGTGCCTTGATTGCTAACGTTCATGGTCATTTTCGGTTTCATTGTGCGCCCTCGATCTCGATAACGAGGGGGTATTCGTTTTGCAGTGCCTGCCAGCGCGCCTGCATCTCGCTTTCGAGCGCCTTGCTGCGGCGCTGCGCCAGCGCGGCATCGTCACCACCGGCATACGCGATGCGCAGTACCGATGGCTTGGCGCGCAAGTTGGCCAACAGTCCTTCGATGCGTCCGGCCCATTCCGCCTGCAAGGCTGTTTCGCCCGCGACGAATGCAGCGTCGCTCAACTCAAGACGCACTACACGGTGGATGGTGGCGCCGAAGTTCAGCTTGACCACCTTGCCTCGGGTCAGACGTACATCGCGCGGATTTTCCGTCGTGACGCGGTAGCCGCTCGGCAGGGTACGGTCGTCAAGCTTCATGACGAAGTTCGAGCCGCGGTCCGCATTCGGAATCGCCGGACAAGCCACATGGAAGCGTCCTTCCGCATCCGTCGTCACCAGCAAGCCGCGCGCCGTAGCCATGCGCACCCCGGCAATACCCGCTTCGCCTTCATCCTGGTAGCCATTCGCGTTCTGGTCGTCGAATACCTTGCCGATGATGTCGGGACAATCGAAAGTGGCATCCGGCACCACCCGCACCGTGGCAGAAGCCAGGTTCGAAATACGCGTCCCGCCTGTCGCTGCCCAGGCCTGGTTGACGTATTCGCCGTCACCGACACCACTGCCCACCATCAGCATCAGCTTGTAGGTCTTCTTCTCCTTCGGCGCGAAACCGCTTTCCTTCCAGCGCAGGCTGCGGCCATCGACGACAGGTTCCGCCGGCACGCCATTGCGGGTAGCGCTGCCGACGCGGTACTTGAAGCCGGCCGGTATCAGGTCGCGCACTTCCATCGCCCCCAGCGTTGCCGCCTGCGCATTGCTGGCCGTGATCGTGTACGGCACCAGGTCGCCGCGCGTGACGTTCAGCATCGGTGTCGTTTTCGTCACCATGATGCTGTCGCTGCCCAGCGGGTCGAGCGGAATATGGTTGTTCAGGATCGGTGCCGAACCGCCATTCGTGATAACAAAACTCAGGTAATACTGCGTGGTCCTGGCGCCTCCGGCGATCAGTCCCGTGCAGTTATTCGGATCGAGTTCCATCTTCGTCGACAATGCTGGCGCCAATTCGCTGGCCTGGATGAAGGCGGGATCCGGTACCAGGCCCACCGTCAATGGTCCCTTGCAGGCCGGCAGGCTGCCCGACGGCGCCAGCAGGTAGTTCGCCGGTGCCACCACACTCAGCGTATACACGCCGCTGGGGAAGCCGTTCTGCAGCAGGAACTGGTACATGCCGTCGCTGCCCACGATTTGCGTCTGCTCGGCAACACCACCCACCAGGTGCGTGGCGCCGTCGAAACCGGCAGGGCCGCTGATCGACACCACGGCGCCAGCCACCGGCTTGCGTGTCACGGAGTCGTACACCACGCCGGCCGGATCAAGCGGCAAGTTCTGCTCGACGACACGGTCGCCGTCACGCAAGGTCAGGTTGGTGATGCGGCTGCCACCTGGCACCACCAGGCCTTCGCCTCCCGTCGAAACGGGCACGTTCGGCATGTTGTTGCCATCCTTGAGGAAGGTGATCGCGTAGCCGGAACCCGTCGGCAAGCCACTTGCCTCGTAACCGGGACAATGCAGGTTGTCGAACTGGTAGAAGCCTTTCTCATCCGTGATGGCGCGGCAGATCAACCTGCCTTCCTGGTGCAGTTCGGCCGTCCAGCCAGCCACGCCAGCCTGGCTGCCGTCGAGCGGACGCACACGGCTGCCGTCGTAGTTCAGCCATACGTAGCCGTTAATGATGGGCGGCTTCAATTGCGGTATGCCCTTCTCGCCGAACAGATAACCGCGCATGTCGTCGCCCGCCGCCAGCTTGATGCCGGTGATCGTATCCTTGTTGCCCACGCCGACAGGCTTGTTGGCGTGGGCCGTACCAACCGATCCTGGCAGCACCACCGTCTTGCCGTCCAAATAACCGGTCGGCTGCGTTTCCGTCAGGGTGTAGCCGGCGGCATCGCTGACTGGCACCGTATCGAACAGATAGCTGCCGTCGGCACCGGTCACCAGACTGAGCTTGACCGGTTTGCCATCGACGGAAATGCCGCTCAGGGCCACCGTCACGCCGGCAATGCCTTTCTCGCCATCGTTCTGGACACCGTCATTGTTCAGGTCGGCATACACCACGCCACCGAGCTTGCCCAGCATATGGCGTTCGCCAAACAGGTAGCCGCTCGCCTGCGTCGCCACCGGCAACACGATATCGCTGATCGTATTGTGTTCTGGCGCCGCGCCGAAGCTGGCGTTGTTCACCTTGCCGCCAGCGCTACCGGCCGTTTCGCGGCCGTCGAGATACACGGCAGGCTGGCTTTCCAGCAGGCTGTACGTACCGGCAGGCAGGCTGTCGAAGCGGTAGCCGCCATCGGTTCCCGTCAGCATCGTACGGGTAAAACCGTTCGCGCCGCGCAAGGTGATTTCAATCTCGGCGATGCCCGCCTCACCCGCATCCATGGCGCCGTTATCGTTCAGGTCGCGATACACGAAACCCCGCAACGACGACACCTGCTCGCGGAAATCATAGCCGCTACCATTGCCCTGGGGCGGCAGAACGATGGCACTGATGACATCCACCACGCCGGTACCGACCGGCTTGCCGTTGATGCTGCCGACAAAGGTACCCGTCGCGCCAGGATAATTCCCCAGGCCGGCCGGCTGCGTTTCAGTCACCGTGTAACCGCCCGGACCCGATGGATACAGGCCAGGGAAAGTGTAGCTGCCATCGGCACTCGTGACGACGCTGACATTGACCGGTTTGCCGTGGCTGTCGACGCCACTCAGCGTCAGGCTCACACCAGGCAAGCCCTCGCCCTTCTCGTAACTGCCACTGTCGTTCGCATCGCCGTACACGCGGCCGGAAATACTCGCCGCCAGCAGTTCGCCGAAGTCAAAACGCGTATGGCTCTTTGCCGCGTCGAAAGGAATGCGCGCGATGGCGTTGGTCGTGCCGATGTCGCAGGCAGGATAGCCGCAGGATGCGGCGCCGTCGATCAAACCCTTGCGCTGGCGTCCGTCCAGATAGGCGGCCGGTTGCGTTTCCACCAGCGTATAGCCGGCCGCATTCGCGTTCGGCAGGTCGAGGAAGCTGTAGCTGCCGTCGGCGGCCGTGATGGCCGTGCGGTTGACCGGCGTGACGCCATCGTGGGCGATGCCGGACAGGCTGATGGTAACGCCGGCGATACCCGTGGTTTCACCCGTATCGCGTACACCGTTATCGTTGGCGTCGACGTAGACGGCGCCACTGATGGCGCCTGTCTTCTCGCCGAAATCATAGCCCGTCAATTGCGCACCCGGTACGAGTGCGATGGCGCTGACCACGTTGGCCACGCTGGTATTGCCACCGCCGTTGCCGGCTACCTGGCCCGCATCGGCGTAATTGACCGGCTGCGTTTGTGTCACGGTATAACTACCAGCGAGCAGGCCGTCGAAATGGTAGGCGCCGTTGGCATCGGTCAGCACCGTCACCGGACCGCCTGCGCCACCCGTCAATGTCAAGGTCACGCCCGCCAGCGGCGTGTCGCTGCTGCTGGCCGCGCCATTGCCATCCACATCGAGGTAGACTTTGCCGGCGATGCTGCCTGTCAGTTCGCCAAAATTGTAATCACGCGCGCTGCCGCCGTTCGGCAGCACGATGCCGCTGAACTGGTCGAAACGGGGTGCGCTGCCGCCGATGCGGCCTGTCGCGACAGCATTCACAGTACCCACGCTTTCCGCGCCATCGAGGTAGGCGGCAGGCTGGATTTCGACAACGGCATAGCCGCTGCTGTCGCTTTGCGGCAGGCCCGTGAAGCTGTAGGCGCCGTCGGCCGCCGTTTGCAGCGTGCACAAGGCAGGCACAATCACGCTGCAGACATCGAAGCCGTCAGCCGTGGTGCCCGACAGGGTGACCGTCACGCCGGCAATGCCCGCCTCGCCCGCATCCTTGCGGCCGTTGCGGTTCGCGTCAACATACACGTAACCGGACAGCGACTGCGCCACGCCGCCCGCCGCGCCTGGTGCCTGGCCGAAATGGTAGCCCGTCGCCGTGGCACCGGGCAGCAGCACGATGGTGCCAGCAGTCCGGATAGCCGCACCCGGCACGCCGGTGCCAGGCACGCGCACCGCGCCGTCGATCAGGCCACCCAGGCTACCAGCCTGCGCACCCGTGTGATACAGGCTGGCCGGCGGCGTTACCGTCACGGCATAGCCGGTGGCGTCGCTCGGCGCCAGGCCAGCAATCAGGTAGCTGCCATCCGCGCCCGTCTGGAAGGTGCAGCTCGGTACAGCACTGCCTGGACAGACTGGATGACCGAGATAGTCGTTGCCGCTCAAGGTCAGCGTGACACCGGGCACGCCCGTGCTTTCGGCACCCTGGCGCACCGCATCGCGGTTGCTGTCCATGTAGACGCTGCCGGCAATCGACGCCAACGCCAGTTCGCCAAAATTGCGCTCGGTGTAGCTCAGGCCCGGTTCGATGCTGCCGACGACGATGCCTTCCGGCGCCGCGCGTCCCGCACTGTTTGCCACCACCTCGGAGGCACCGTTCTGCTCCTTGCCATCAGCATAAGCGGCAGGCTGGGCCAGTTCGGTAAGCGTATAGGGCTCTCCCGGACGGCTTGGCGGCACATTGATGAAACTGTATTTGCCATTTGCGTCGGTGGTGGCCGTGCAGGCACTGCCCATCGCGGCGCACACGTCGGCGCCCCAGAAGGTCTGGCCGGAAAGCTTCACCTGCACGCCGGCGATGCCGTTTTCGCCCGCCTCGCGCAAGCCATTATTGTTCTTGTCGGCGTACACGTAGCCGCTGATGGCAGCATGTGCGTATTCCTGGAACAAGTAGCCGGTCGCCGCGGTATTCGGCGCCAGCACGATCTGGCTGATGGTGTTGTGCGCAGCGCTGGCAGAGCAGTTGACGCCGCCGTCGCAGCTGGCCGGCGGCGGCGTGCCACCGGCCGTGCCCGCGACTTCAAACAGGTCGGCATAATTGGCCGGCTGTGTCTCGACGAGGGTGTAGCCGCCGGCTGCGGAACGCGGCAGGCGGTCAAACAGAAACTCGCCGCTGCTGGTATTGAGGGTCAGCGGTGCGCCCGCCGTGCCGATATCGTTGCCCCAGAAATCCTGGCCGTACAGCGAGAATGTTACGCTGCTGGTAATTTTTTCACCGGCATCCATGCTGTTGCTGCGGTTCGCATCGTTATAGACAGAGCCGGTGATGCTCGACTTGACGATCTGCACGTCGACGCTGGAACTGTTGTTGCCGGCATTCGGATCGCGCGAGGTACCCGGCGTCGGCACGATGCTGGCGGTATTCGTGATATTGCTGGCGAACGGTCCCGCATAGGCCGGGTATGGCGCCTTCACGGGGATGGTGACGGTGACCAGATTGGCCGTGTCAGCTGCGCCGGACGCAATCGGCAGCACGCCCAGCGTACAGGTCACGGTGACCGGCGAACCACTGCTGACGCAGTTGTTCAAGGTCAGCGGAGCGCCGGAGCCGAGGCGCGCCGTCGGTGCGGCCGTCAGCACGAAGCCGGCCGGCAGCACATCGGTGACAACCGTGCTGGCCGCGAGGGCGGGACCCAGATTCCCCACTACCAGGGTGTAAGTAAAAGGCTGGTTGATGCTGAACGGCGATGCAGGCGAAACGGTTTTCGATACCAGCATCAGATCCGTCTTCGGCAGCACGGTGGTGGTTTCCTCCACCACGTTGTTCGTCGCCAGCTTGTCGCCGGCAAACGGCGCCGCACCCGTTTCCAGCGATTCGACGCTGGCGCTGATCTTGTAGGTGATTGATCCCAGCGGCGCGTTGCTGACGGGACCCGTATCGAACTTCAGGCCAAAGACGCGATTGACGCCGCTGGCCAAGGTGCTGCCGCCGGGCGAGCTGGCCAGGTAGCACACCACATTCATGCCCGCACCGCCTGGCTGGCTGCACGAGGCGCCGGCCGGCAAGTTGCTGCCGGCGGTATTCCACAGCATGGTATAGGGCACGGCCGCGCCGTTTTGCGGAGGCGGCACGGGAGTCACGACCAGCTTCAGGCCGGTGGCCAGCGAAGGTCCATTGTTTTGCACGCTGACCTGGTACTCCAGCGCATCACCGAACGGGCTCTGTTCGTAGCCCGTATCGACGGCCGACACACTCAGATCGAGCTCCTTGCTGATCACGGTGACCGTGGTGCTGTTGCTATCGTTGGCCGCATTGCTGTCGTCGGTCGTCGTGCTGATGGTAGCGCTGCTGATATAGGTCGCGTCGAGCGCATCCGGGTAAGGGAACACAGGAATGACCGAGAAAATCAGCTGGCGCGTCTCGCCGTCGCTGAGCGCAAAGTTCTTGCATTCGATGCCAGACTGTCCCGCATATGGCGCGCCGCTGAAGGCGGGCACCAGCGTGCATTGGGCAACGCTGCCCGCGATGCTGGCCGAGCCGGCCATCACATAGGCCATGCGGGCCGGATCGATGACCTGGCGCAGCACCACATTGGCCGCGCTGCTGGGCCCATTGTTGCGGATCGAGGTGGTGTACACCAGCGGCACGCCGACACGCACGGGGTTCGGCGCACCGGCCATCGCCGTGACGCCGACATCGGCCTGCGGCACCACGGTGACAGCGATGCTGGAACTGTTATTGGACGTATCGGTGTCGATGGCATTCGGGCTCGATACCGTGGCGGTATTGAGCAAACCACCATCCTTCAATGGGCGGTTGAGCGTGATGGTGATGGTGCGCGACGCGCCATTGGCCAAATTGAGCACGGTACACGTCACGGTCGAGCCGAAACTGCAGCTTTCGCCAGCGCCACTGCCGGCCAGTACGGCGCTACCAACCGTGGTGGTGCCGCTGCGGTTGTACCAGTGTGGCAAGGCATCGACCACTTTGACGGTCGGTGCGTGATCGGGACCGGAATTGCTGACCGTCAGCGTATAGCTGAAGGTAGTGGACGCGGCAGGCAAGCTGACCAGGGACGCCGTCTTGACGATGGCCAGGTCGACGTTCAGCGGCGTCGATGTGACGCTGGCGGTGGCGCAATTGCCCGTGCTCGCATTATCCGGCGGCTGGTGCGCCGACCCGGCGGCCATGCCGGTGCAGGCGGTATTGCTCAAGGTGCCAGTAAAACCGGCTTGCGCGCGCGTGGTCAGAACCAGGGCAGGCAGTTTCGCGCCGCGCGCCAGGCTGCCAGGGATCGTGTAGGTACAGGTAACCAGCTGCCCGGCCACGCTGCATGTCCAGCCGGTGCCGCTGGCGCTGACATAGCTTTCTTGCGACGACAAGGTATCGGTCACGGTCACGGTACCGCTGGCGGCGCTGGTGGAGGTGCTCGCATTGGTGACCGTGATGGTATTGGTGATCAGGCCATTGGCCGCGACCAGCCCTGGCGACTTGCTCTTGGTCAGGGTCAGGTGGGCGAATGGCGCGACGATGGTGTAGGTGGCCGAGGCCGGATTGTTCAAGCCATCGAGCGGTGCACTGCGTGCCACGTCCACGACGTTGGCGCCGCCAGTCGCACCTGCGGCGACGGTCAGCGGAATCAGGAACTTGGAAGAGGTGCTGCCATGCGCCAGCGCGCCGACACTGCAGGTGATCGTGCGGCCAGCCTTGGCGCAGCCGGTCGGCAAGATGCCGATAATGAAATCGCTGGAAACCGTCGTCTTCACGGTGACGCCGCTGGCGTCCTGCGTGCCGCTATTGGCGGCCCACAAGTTCAGGCTGACTGCCTCGCCTTCCGTCAACGAGCTCAGGCCGCTGGCATTCGACACCAGGGTTTGACGGGCATCGAGGTCGGTGCCCGGCTTCACTGTGACGATGACCTGGCTGGGCCCATTGTTGCGGTCTTCCGGATCACCGGTCTGCAAGTCGCTGGAGGCCACCGACGCGCCATTGGTGATGGTGCCGGCGATGTTCTTCACGATGCGTCCGCCGATCGTGATGGGGGGAGCCTGCTGCCCGACGCCGATGGCCGCACCGCTGTAAGCACAGGTCAGCACGGTGCCCGAAGGGGCGCATGTCCAGCCAGTACCTGACGCCGATGCATAGGTAAAATCCGCGCTGGCCGGCAAGTTATACGTAACCTTGAATTGCGATGCGCTGTCCGGACCGGCATTCGCCACGTCCACCCGGTAAGCCACAGCTGCGCCGGCCTGTGCCGTACAAGCTGCGGGGCAACCGCTCAAGCCGGTCGTGCCGCTGGTGGCAACGCTCAGGTCGGCACCCTTGATGACGGTGACCGTCTTGATCGAATCGTTGTTGACGTTGTTACCGTCCGTGTCCACGTTGGCAAAAGACACGCTGGCCTTGGTCGCCACGGCAGAAGCCGTCGAGCCGTTACCGCTGAAATTGACTATCCAATTCGCTGTCTTACCCAGTCCGCTACGCGTGCAATTGAGCAGTTGCGGACTGGCCGCCAGATTGAAGGCGCAACCGCTCGGTGCCGTGCTCGATGCAAAATTCACATTGACAGGCAGTTCCACTGCCAGGCGCACGGTGCCCGTCGCATCAACCAGATCTTCATTGTTCGTCACGACCACCGAAAAGCTGGCCTTGCCGCCGCGCGGCACGGGGTCCGGCGTTTGCAGATAGGCGGAAACGGACAAATCAACCATCGCCGCCGACGCCGTGCCCGCCCCGCCAAGGGTACAGATGCAGACGATCAGCCATAGCAGCCGTTGCAGGAGACCGCGCGGTCCTCCCCGCTTGCAGGAGATCAGACAGGAAAAGAAAGTTCGCAAAAAGGAGGACATAAGCATGGCAGTCGTCAGGAGGTTGTGCGGTGTGCTGCAACGGCACTTCCGGCTCAGAAAAAACAGCGAACAGCCTGTTTTTTCACCTTCCTGGCATGGAAAGGCGGCACGAAAGTCAACAAATATTCAATGTGTAATTTTGACAACATTGATGATCTGCGACATTTTGGTGCATTTTTTGATGCATGACAAGCAATGAGAATGTTAAATAATCAATAAATTGAGAATGAGCAAGAAAACACAAAAATTCCCCACAGCTACTTGCGCTCAAGATAATAAGTGTGTCCATTTTATTACTTTTTACAATTAGCATTAAAATAGCTTTCTTGTCTTAATAACCATTAAACTGCACAAAATGGCGCTAAAGATACCAATTTCGCTCAATGTGCCACTATGTACGCTACCGTACATAGAAAAAATGGAATGGTTGCCATATGATATTTACAATAATTCAAATGCAACATTTATTGGCATCGCCAGCAATACACATTAAAAGCCACACAATAATTCCATGCGGAAATTTTTCATGTACATCACCATGAAATTGATGTTGTCTAAATACAACATGGGAAAATCGGCGGCGCGCCGTCACGGCCCGGGAAAGGGAGGGATTTCTGGAGAGACAGGGAGGCAAGAGGGTACTGATTCAGCATGCATCCTGGCAAAAAAACCGGATGCTGCGGGCAACAGGCAGGCAGCGGCAAGCTGCCCGCCACAACAGCGATGAAGAGGGTGTCCCGGCAGATAAATACATCCCCTGCTGGGACAGGCTCTAAGGGCGGGCAGCCGCCGACCAGCCGCCGCCCATGGCCCGGTACAGGTCGACCGAGGCAACCAGGATACGCGTCTTCAACTGCAGCAGCCCCACGTCGGCGCTGTACAGGGTACGCTGGGCGTCGAGTTCTTCCAGGTACGATGCATAGCCATTGCGGTAACGATTATGCGCGATGCGCAGAGTGTCAAGCGCCGTGGCGCGGCGCGCATCGTTTTCCACGGCTTGCTGCTGCAGCCGGTAGATGGCGCCCAGGCTATTCTCCGTTTCGGCGAAGGCGTTGCGCACCACGTTTTCATACGTGTATGCCAGTTGGTCGCGCTGCGCGCCGGCCGCATCCGTTTGCGCCTGCACCCGCCCGCCGTCGAACAGGGGGCCGGCCGCCAGCGCCGTCAGGCGCCACAGGGCCGTCGGCGCATGCAGGAAATCGGTGAGCGTCGTGGCTTGCCCGCCGCCCGTCGCCGTCAGCTTGAACGAGGGCAGCAGCTGGTCGCGCGTGGCGGCCAGGCTGGCATTGGCGGCAGCCAGCTTATGTTCCGCGCGCGCGATGTCGGGCCGCCGGCGCAGCAATTCGGACGGCAGGCCGGCCGGCACAGCCGGCGGCGCCAGCTCGGCCAGCGGCAAGCCGCGCGCGATGGGGCCGGGATTGCCGCCGACGAGGACGGCCAGCGCGTTTTCCTGCTCAAAGATCTGCCGCTGCAGCTGCGGCACCTGCTCGGCCGCCGCATGGTATTCCGATTGCGCCTGCAACCATTCCAGCCGCGAGCTGTAGCCCACCTCGAACTGCTTGCGCGCCAGCTCACGCGACTGTTCGCGCAGCTGCAAGGTCGATTGCGTCAGCACCAGCTGTGCGTCGAGTCCGCGCAAATTCAGGTAGGCCGTGGCCACGCTGGCGGCGATCGACAGGGCCGCCGCATCAAGGCTGGCCTGCTCGGCGCGGTAGCTTTCGCCGGCCGCGTCGCTCAGATTGGCCAACCGGCCCCACACATCGATTTCATAGCTGGCCTGCAGTTCGGCCTGAAAGACATTCGTCACATACGGCTTGCCGCTCGACGCCAGCGTGCGCGTGCGCGTGGGAGAGCCGTCGAACGCCAGGTTCGGCGCGCGGTTGGCATCGGCCTGCGCCAGGCGTGCGCGGTATTCCTGCACGCGGGCGCGCGCCACGCGCAAGTCGCCATTGCGCGCCAGCGCCTCGCCCATCAGATCACTTAAAACGGGATCGCCGAAGGCCTGCCACCACAGCTGTTCCACCTGTGTGTCATGCGAGGACGCTACACCGCCCTCGCCTTGCGCGCGCCAGCCGGACGGCAGTTGCAGGGCCGCTGCGGGCTGCGGTGGCGCGTTGGCGGCGCAGCCGGCCAGCGCCAGCACGCAGGCAATCTGCAGGAGGCGACGCTTCATGGTTTGGCCTTCACTGTCGTCTTTTTCGGTGCTGGCGGTGGCGCGGGATTGTCCGCCGAGTCGTTCAATACGGCGGACGTGTCGACGCTGACCACCACCGACATGCCCGGCACGAGCCGGCGCGCGTTCGCCTGCCCCGCATCGATGCGGATGCGCACGGGAATGCGCTGAGCAATTTTGAGGTAATTGCCCGTCGCATTATCGGCCGGCAGCACGGAAAATTCGGAACCGGTGGCCGGCGAGATGCGCTCCACCTGGCCCGTCAGCACGGCGCCATCGAGCGCGTCGACGTGGAAGGTGGCGCTCTGCCCTTCCTGCACGCCATTCATCTGCGTTTCCTTGAAATTGGCGATGACCCACATCTGACGCGGCACCAGTGCCATCAGCTGCGCACCGGAGTTCACGTACGCGCCCTGGCGCACCGTCACCTGGCCCAGCTGGCCATCTGAAGGCGCCACGATGCGCGTGTTTTCGAGGTCGATCTTCGCTGCCTTGACGGCCGCCTGCGCGTTCGCCACGGCCGCTTCCAGCGCCTGCTTGTTGACCACCACGCTATGCACGCTTTGCTGGGCGATGTCGAGATTGGCCCGCGCCTGCGCCAGCGCGGCCGCCATCTGCGCCTGCGTGGCGCGCGACTGGTCGTGTTCGCGCTGCGACAGTGAACCATCGGCCACCAATTGTTCCACGCGATTCAAGTCGGCGCTGGCCTTGCGTGCCTGCGCTTCCGCGTTGGCCAGGGCCGCTTCGCTGACGGAAATACCCGCCTGCGCGCTGGCCTTCTGCTGCGCCCAGTTCGACAGCGCCGCCTGCTGCGCGGCCAGCTGGGCCTGCGCCTGCTCGTAGCGCTGCTGGTAGATGCGGTCGTCGATACGCACCAGCAGCTGCCCTTCCTTCACATCCATGAAATCCTGCACCGTCACTTCCACCACATAGCCGGACAGCTGCGTGCCGATGATGGTCACCTGTCCCCGCACGGTGGCGTTTTCCGTCGTCACGATGGGACTGGTGAACGGCGGCAAACGCCACGCATACAGCACGATCAGCACACCCACCAGAGCCACGGCGGCAAAGGTCAGCGCGGACAGCCACTGGTGGCGCCGGTCCGGTTGCGGCGGCGTGGCGCTGGCCGCGGGCGCAGGTGCAGGCGGTGACGCTGGTGCAGATGTCGGTGCAGGGGTCGGTGCTGGCGGTGCGGTGTTATTTTCTGTCATTGCTCGGTTCCGAATTGGTAATGGGGACGATGGCCATGGCCGTCTGCGCATCGCGCACGGGGCCGACCAGGCGACGCGCGCCGGTAGTAATACGGGTCCAGGACTGGCTGACCAGCATCCACAGTAAAGTAGCGAGGGCGACGCCAGCGATCATCAAAAAAACATCGTTGTAGGCCAGCACATTGGCTTCGCGCGTGGCGATGGCGCCCAGGCGCGCCACGCCTTGGGCGCTGCGCAAGGCAGGGTCCGTCAGCACGCCGCCATAACTTGCCGCACCGGACTGCGCGCGCGCGGCCACCTGCGGATCGAGCATGGTCAGGTGCTCGACCAGGTAACTGGAATGGTATTTTTCGCGCGCCGTCTGGATGGTGCCGACGATGGCTGAACCGAGCAAGCCGCCCAGGTTCTGGGTCATGGTAAACATCACGGAAAAACTCACCAGGTTGCGCGGTTCGGCGATCACGGCGCCCATGCCGGCCACCATGGTAGGACCGAGGAAATACGTGCCGCCAAAGGCCAGCAGGAACTGGCTGACATACATGTTGACGGGGCGCGTCTGGCTGGTGGCGTGCGCGTCGATGAGCGCCCCGGCGGCGATCAGCAGCAGCGCGAACATCAGCGAGCGGTTCAGCGCCGCCGGATTGATCGTCAGCGCACTGACCACCAGGCCTGCCACGCTGCCCAAGAGCACCACGATGAACAGGTTCTGCATCTGGTCCGTGTTCAAACCCAGCGCTTGCAGGAAGCCCACCGCCCCCGTCGATTCGGACAGCACGATGCGAAACAGCAGCACAGATAAAAACAGCTTGGCGATCTTGCTCGTGGTAAGCCAGCGCGTGTTGAGCAGCGGACGCGCGCGGTTATGCTCGATGGCCAGCGAGGCGGCGATCAGCACGATGGAGCACGCCAGGCACACGCCCACCCATTCGGACTCCATCCACCATGCCGTGCGCCCCTGCGCCAGCACGGCGCACAGCAAGGCCACGCCGGGCGCGAACAGGATGAAGGTGAGGAAATCGAGCGGTTCGAAGGTTTGCACGCGGTCGCCGGGCGGCAATTTGAGGGCCAGCACGCAGCCCAGCGCCAGCAGGGCCAGCCCCAGTTCGAACAGGTACAGGCCGTGCCATTCGCCGATCTGCAGCAGTTCGGAGGTAAAGATGCGCGCCAGCGGCAACGCCAGCTGGGCAAAACCGAGGCCCAGCACCACGCCTTTCAGGCGGTGCCGCGCAGGAAACGCCTGCAAGGTGTAGTACAGGCCCAGTACCCCCAAGGCGCCGCCCACCATGCCATGCGCGGCGCGCACGGCGATCGCCGACGGCAAGGTATTGGCATACAGGTGAGCGAACGTCACCAGCGCATACAGCACCAGGAACGCTTCCGTGAACAGGTGCAGGCCGAACTGCTGGCGGAATTTCACCAGCAGCAGGTTCATGGAGACGATGGTCATCACATAGGCGGCCGGCAGCCACTGCATCTGGTAGGCATAGGCGGCCAGTGAACCTTGCAGGTTCAGCAAATTGGCCGTCACCAGGCCGTTGCCCAGCCCCCCCGTCAGCGCGACGATCAGGCCGACGATGAAATACGCGACACGCTTGGGCGTCGAATGTTCGGGCATCGATGGCGACCCGGGCAAGGTCGGGCGTTCGCCCGGCCCCCAGGTGCGAGGTGTGTACTTGTCCATGCGGTAATCGCGATCCGGTTTGCTGAAGCTGTTCTTTGCTGCTGCTTTGCTATCAAGCAAACAGTTGCAAATGAACAGTTCTCATGCGCAGCATATCACCGCAAGACATTTTTATTGTTTACATTGTTGGGTGGCGTTGCGCAGGCAGGGCAAACACGGTAGGCAACGGGACCGGCGAGGCCGGCCCCTGTGCTGATGCAGTCACTCACACCCTCGGCGGGTCCGTTTCGCGCGCGAACGCCCGATGCGCTGCCAGCGCCTTCTTGAAGGTGGCCACGGCTTTCACCACGTCACCGGACGGCGCGACGATGACGGCAGGATCCGGCTTGCCATCGGGCAGGGCCGCTGGCACGCCTGCCTTGTCCAGCAAGCCCTTGCCCGCGCCGATAGCCAGCATCGGCTTGCAGTGGCGGTATTGCAGGCGCACGAAGTCGAGCGCGTTGGCATCATCGCCCAGTTGCTGCACGGCGCCCTGGCCGTCGGCAAGCACGACGGCGTCGAACAACACGGACGGTCCCGCTTCGAGCGAGATTTCCACATCGAGCGGCGCACCGCCGCTGGTGTCGACCCGGCCAAGCTGGCTACCCACCAGGCGCGGCACAGCGCCGTCGGCCAGCAGCGCGGCATAAATGTTGCGTACCTGGGCGCCATCGCTGCCCGGCCCCACCAGGATGGCCACGCGCAGGGTATGGATGCCCGTTTTACCGGGACGGAACGTCAGCGACAAGGCTGGCGACGGCGGGTACGCCGGCAGCGGTTGCAGGGAGGCGCGCGGCATGACGGGCGGCAGCGCCAGACCCAGCGCATCGGCCAGGCGCTGCGCCAGGGTTTCGTCGACATTGCGCAGCATGGCGACGATGCGCTGGCGAATCGCCACCGTCTGCACCTTGCTCAGTTCAAAACGGAATGCATGCACGATATGGTCTTGCTCGACCGGCGTCTGGCTGATCCAGAACAGGCGCGCCTGGCCATAATGCTCGGCAAATTTCTCGGGCTTGCCGCGCACCTTGTCGCCTTCGGCGGAGGCGGGAAAACTGTTGAAACCCCTGGAGCCCGCCTGGAACGGGCAGCCGCCCGCCAGCGAATTGGGTTCGTACGCGACCCGGCCACGGTTGATGGCCTGGCGGTGGATGCCGTCGCGCTGGTTGTTGTGCAGCGGCGCCAGCGGAGCATTGATAGGAATTTCATGGAAGTTGGCGCCGCCCAGCCGCGTGATCTGCGTGTCCACGTACGAGTGGATGCGGCCTTGCAGTAGCGGGTCGTTGGAAAAATCGATGCCGGGCACGATGTGCGCCGTGCAGAAGGCCACCTGCTCCGTCTCGGCAAAAAAATTATCCGGGTTGCGGTTCAAGACCATTTTGCCGACGGGGATCAAAGGCACCAGTTCTTCGGGTATCAGCTTGGTCGGATCGAGCACGTCGAAGGGAAACGCTTCGGCCTGCGCTTCCGTGAAGACCTGGAAGGCCAGCTCGTATTCGGGATACTCGCCGCACTCGATGGCTTCCCACAGGTCGCGCCGGTGGAAATCGGAATCGGCGCCGCTGATCTTGACGGCTTCGTCCCACACGAGGGAATGCGTGCCGGCCATGGGCGACCAGTGGAATTTACAGAAGACGGATTGTCCCCTGGCATTCACGAGACGGAAAGTGTGCACGCCGAAGCCCTGCATCATCCGATAACTGCGCGGGATGGCGCGATCGGACATGGCCCACATCAGCATGTGCGTGATTTCCGGCGACAGCGAGGCGAAATCCCAGAAGGTGTCGTGCGCGCTGGCCGCCTGCGGCATGCCATTGTGCGGTTCGGGCTTGACTGCGTGGACCAGGTCGGGGAATTTCATCGCATCCTGGATGAAGAAGACGGGAATGTTATTGCCCACCAAATCCCAGTTGCCTTCATCCGTATAAAACTTCACTGCGAAGCCCCGCACATCGCGCGCCGTATCGGTCGAACCGCGTTCGCCGGCCACGGTGGAAAAACGCACGAAGACGGGCGTGCGCTTGCCCGCCTTGGCGAACAGCGCCGCGCGCGTATGCTTGCTTTGCTCCTTGTAACATTCGAAGTAACCATGGGCGGCCGAACCGCGCGCATGCACGACGCGCTCGGGGATGCGCTCGTGGTCGAAATGCGTGAGCTTTTCACGCAGAATAAAATCTTCCATCAGGGTGGGGCCACGCAAATCCGCCTTCAGCGAATTCTGGTTGTCGCCCACGGGCACGCCCTGGTTAGTCGTCAGCACGCAGCCACTGTCATCGGACCTGGCGCGGTCCAGCGAGGCATTCGCGGCACTCTCTCCAAGCGCGGGATGGCCATCGCCGGTCTTCGGCGACGCTGTCGTTTCACCCGTGGTGCTGGCCGTGGCCAGCGGTTCGCCGGCTGCCACATGCACGCCTTCGGCCGGCGTGCGCGCCGCGTCTCCATACTGGCCGTTTTCCTTGGGATTGACCGCCATGGCGGCGGCCAGCTGCTGGCCGGCGGCCGTTTTTTGCAGCAGCGAGCGGGTCACATCATTGTCCGCGCCCAGGCTGTACGGCGCCTTGCTGTCGGATGGACCGGACATGCTGCTCAAGACGGAACCCGCACCGTCCGTGGACGGCGTTTTCTTGTTGCTAGCCATTACATCTCCTGTGAGTAGTTTGCCCCGGGAAGTAACGCTACAACTCCCTCATTCAGCGCACGAACAGGGCAATCAAAATAATGATGGGAATAGGTATGCCGATCAACCACAACAAAACGGAGCGCATCGTCACTCTGCTTTACTGCTTGCCACTACCTTGTGCGCTTGGGCGCTGGCCCGCTCCGCCATGACGGCGAAGGGAACGGCGCCCACGACAACTACCTTGCCGGACTGCGTAAAACTTATTTACGCGAACCCAGCAGTTTGGACAGGCCATAACCTGCCGCTGCGGCAATCAGCAGGGACACGGCAGGGCGCTCGCGCACATAGCCGCGCCCCGTCTCGCCGGCGCGCTGGCAGGCGGCGCCCAACTGCTTGCCGCGCGCCATCAGAGTTTCGGAGGCCTTGCTGACGGTATCGCTGACCTGCTCGATGCGCTCACCCACCTGGTCCACGCCGTCGTGGGCGCGCGTGGCCACCTTGTCGGCCAAGGGCTGGGCCTGACTTGCCACCTTGTCGATGGTGCGGTGCAAATCCTGACGGGTATCCTGGGTGGTGCCGTTCAGGTCGGAGCTGGTTTTTTCAATCGCGTTCATGATGGTTTCCTTTAACAGTGAATAATTTCAACCATGCTCGATGCCGTGACCGAATCATGATTCTCCTCGCTTCGGGGAAAAAGAAGCGGCTAAACGCTGCCGGGCTGAGCCATATCAAATACTGGATCAGCAGCAAGCTGTTGACACCACCTTAACCGCGCCTGCCGTACGCCACTGTGCGCTGTCACACCTTGCGACTCAGACTTAAATGCCTGTAGGAAATAACAATCCCCACCGGCCTGGTGCCATTTTGGCCAATACGTGGCCTTGGTATTGCTGGCACCATAACGCCAGGCGAAATACAGGGTCAGGAAAATGACGGCGATGACCACCAGCTGCATCAGGCCGGGGAAAATCAGGATCAGCATTTTTTCCTGCTGGCCGATGTCGCCCTTGGGATTGAGCAGCCGGGTGCTGCAGCCGCCCAGCGCCAGCAGCGCCATGCAGCATACAAAACGCCCGGCAGCGGCCAGGCGTCGTGGGGGGAGTAACGATGAGTTATGCATAGTCCTTACCTGAAGATAAAGCCTGTTCCACACACATATGTATGGATTTTTACCAGGCATTTCCCCATAATAATGGGAATAAATATCCATACATTTAGACAAAATGTCACAGTCAAAATCCATACAAGAAGGAAGCCAGGCCAGCGCGTGGATCACGCCCTTCATGCAGTACGGCGGTCCGCGCTACCTGCAGATCGCCGACATGTTGGAGCGCGCGCTGTCCGACGGCAGCCTGCGCCCGGGCGACCGCCTGCCGCCGCAGCGCCGCCTGGCCGCCCTGCTCCAGGTCGACCTGACGACGGTGACGCGCGCCTACGACGAGGCCAAGCGCAGGAATCTGCTGGAAGGGCAAGGGGCGCGCGGCACCTATGTGGCCGCGCCGAAAGTGGAATTGACGCAGATGCTGGACCTGAGCATGAACATCCCGCCGCCGCCCGTGGGCGTGGATTTCGACGACCTGCTGAAACAGGGTGTGGCGCAGGTGCTGATGCGCACGGACAGCGATTTGTTGATGAGTTATCACCTGGGCGGCGGCGGCAAAGCCGACCGCGCGGCGGGGGCCGTCTGGCTGGCGCCCATGTTCGACCACGTCGAGGCGGAGCACGTGGTGGCCTGCCCCGGCGCGCAGGCGGCGCTGGCGGCGCTGATATTGACCTTGAGCCGGCCCGGCGATACCATCTTGACGGAGCCGGCCGTGTATCCGGGCTTGCGCTTGGCCGCGGGACAACTCAATCGCAAAGCCATCATCGTGGAAACGGATGCGGACGGCATGCTGCCCGAAGCGCTGGAAAAAGCCTGCCGCAAGCACCATGCGCGCCTCGTCTACCTGAATCCCACCCTGCAAAACCCTACGGCGCACACCATGCCCGCCGCGCGGCGCCAGGCCATCACGGAAGTGGCCCGGCGCTGCGGCATGCACATCATCGAGGACGATCCGTACTGGCTGCTGGCCTCCGACGCGCCGCCGCCGCTGGCCCACTACGCGCCGGGCAACGTGTCGTACATTGCCACGCTGTCGAAATGCCTGGCACCGGGCTTGCGCATGGCCTACACATTGATCGCCGACGCGCAGCTGCGCGAACGCTTTGTGCAAGCCCTGCGCTCGTTTTCCCTGATGGCGACACCCCTGACGACGGCACTGGCGACGCAATGGATACACGACGGCTCCGCGCACGAACTGCTGGCCGGCATACGCAGCGAGGCCGATGCGCGCCAGGACGTCATCCGCACGATTTTGACCGGCACCAGCCATCCGCGCAACGACGGCATCCATGTGTGGTTTTCGCTGCCCAGCTACTGGACCTCGCGCGAACTGGCCGCCACCGCCCGCGCCCAGGGCGTGGCCGTCACGGCCTCGGACGCCTTCTACGACAGCCGCCCGCCAAACGCCATCCGCATCTCGCTGGGCAGCATCCGTGACCGCGCGCTCCTGGCCAACGCCTTGAAAAAGCTGTTGCTGCTGCTGGCGCACAAGCCGGCCGTGCGCCGCGAGTTCGTGATTTAAGCAGACGCGAGGTGGCTGAGATCCCGCCAGCGCAGGCGGGCGGCGACAAAGCTGCAGGCGAAAAAAAACCACCGTTTGAGCGGTAATGCCGTTCACTTAAGCAGTTTTTCGTAGAACTCGAGTGGCATAGCGCTTTGGTTTTGCCTTGACGGCCCGGTCGAATTTTCGATCGGGCCGTTCGTCATTCAGAAGACTAACCA
>NZ_JBNYXM010000088.1:0-1040 GCF_051380665.1 Janthinobacterium lyxosi | reverse complement strand
AACAGAGATTAAACTGAAGAGTTTGATCCTGGCTCAGATTGAACGCTGGCGGCATGCCTTACACATGCAAGTCGAACGGCAGCACGGAGCTTGCTCTGGTGGCGAGTGGCGAACGGGTGAGTAATATATCGGAACGTACCCTAGAGTGGGGGATAACGTAGCGAAAGTTACGCTAATACCGCATACGATCTAAGGATGAAAGTGGGGGATCGCAAGACCTCATGCTCGTGGAGCGGCCGATATCTGATTAGCTAGTTGGTAGGGTAAAAGCCTACCAAGGCATCGATCAGTAGCTGGTCTGAGAGGACGACCAGCCACACTGGAACTGAGACACGGTCCAGACTCCTACGGGAGGCAGCAGTGGGGAATTTTGGACAATGGGCGAAAGCCTGATCCAGCAATGCCGCGTGAGTGAAGAAGGCCTTCGGGTTGTAAAGCTCTTTTGTCAGGGAAGAAACGGTGAGAGCTAATATCTTTTGCTAATGACGGTACCTGAAGAATAAGCACCGGCTAACTACGTGCCAGCAGCCGCGGTAATACGTAGGGTGCAAGCGTTAATCGGAATTACTGGGCGTAAAGCGTGCGCAGGCGGTTTTGTAAGTCTGATGTGAAATCCCCGGGCTCAACCTGGGAATTGCATTGGAGACTGCAAGGCTAGAATCTGGCAGAGGGGGGTAGAATTCCACGTGTAGCAGTGAAATGCGTAGATATGTGGAGGAACACCGATGGCGAAGGCAGCCCCCTGGGTCAAGATTGACGCTCATGCACGAAAGCGTGGGGAGCAAACAGGATTAGATACCCTGGTAGTCCACGCCCTAAACGATGTCTACTAGTTGTCGGGTCTTAATTGACTTGGTAACGCAGCTAACGCGTGAAGTAGACCGCCTGGGGAGTACGGTCGCAAGATTAAAACTCAAAGGAATTGACGGGGACCCGCACAAGCGGTGGATGATGTGGATTAATTCGATGCAACGCGAAAAACCTTACCTACCCTTGACATGGCTGGAATCCTTGAGAGATCAGGGAGTGCTCGAAAGAGA
>NZ_JBNYXM010000087.1:0-1177 GCF_051380665.1 Janthinobacterium lyxosi | reverse complement strand
CGAATCGCTGCGGACGCGTTTTGCACCGGCAGAAGGGGGAGCGGTACAGGTGATCGCGCCGCCCACGGCAGGCTTTATGCTGGCCATGCACGACTTGCAGGACGTAGCGCAAGCAGCGCGCGACGATGCCGTGCATACGCTGTTCGCCGAAGAGGCGGCAGCACCGTTCGACCTGGCCAATGGCCCGCTGATCCGCGGCCGCCTGCTGCGCCTGTCCCCTCAGGAACACGTGTTGCTGGTAACCCAGCACCATATCATTTCGGATGGCTGGTCGATCGGCGTGCTGATTGAGGAGGTAAATATACTCTATACAGCATTGAGCCAGGGGTTGCCCGATCCCCTGCCGCCCCTGGCGATCCAGTATGCCGACTATGCGGCGTGGCAGCGCAATACATTGCAAGGAGCAACATTGCAACGCCGGGTCAGCTTTTGGCGTACACACCTAGCCGGTGCACCCGCCTTGTTGGAACTGCCGACCGACCGGCCACGCAGCGCCGAACAAAGCTATAAAGGGAACCGCGTACAAGTCACGCTGCCTGCGGCACTGGCCTCTGGCCTGCGCAATCTAAGCCGGCGCCATGGCGTCACATTATTCATGACCTTGTTTGGCGCCTGGTCCGTATTGTTGGCGCGGCTGAGCGGACAGAACGATATCGTCATCGGTACACCCGTGGCAAACCGTGAACGTGCGGAACTCGACCCCCTGATTGGCTTTTTTGTTAACACCCTGGCATTGCGGACGCAGCTCGGCGATGATCCAAGCGTGGGAGCACTGTTGGCGCAGATCAAGGCAACCGCGCTGGAAGCCTATACCCATCAGGATCTACCATTCGAACAAGTAGTAGAAGCGCTCAATCCAGTACGCAGTCTGAGCCATAGTCCACTGTTCCAGGCAATGTTCGGGTTCAATAATACGCCGCGCCCCGATGATCTGACGCTGCCAGGCCTGACATTGACGGCGCTAAAGTTGCCAAGCCTGACCACCCAGTTCGATTTAAGCCTGTCATTGACGGACCTTGGCGATGTCATTGACGGAGATATCGAGTATGCCAGCGATCTATTCGACCATGCCACGGCGCAGCGCTATGCAGGCCATTTCCAGACGTTGCTGCAGTCGATGGCCAGTGACGATACGCAGGCAATTAGCCAGCTGGCCCTGCTAACAGCCCCAGAACGC
>NZ_JBNYXM010000086.1:0-1274 GCF_051380665.1 Janthinobacterium lyxosi | reverse complement strand
TCTGCGCCGTCAAGTCGCCATCGGCCACCTTGCGGGCGATTTCCACGGCCGTGCGCAGGGGGCGAACGATGCCCATCGTCAAGACCCAGGCGCACACGACGCCAAAAGCCAGCGCCAACGCGGCCAGCGCCAGCAGCAGGTTACGGCTGGTCTTGGCGACGGCATCGATCTCGCGCGCGGTGGCGTCGATGCTGGCGCGCTGGTGTTCCAGCATGTTCATGATGACTTTCTGGTATTTGGTTGAGCCGGGCACGAAGACGGCCTGGAAGGCCTTCTCCGCTTCTTCCGTCTGGCCGGCCGCCTTCAGCTTCGATACTTGCTCACGGGCATCCAGATACACCTTGCGCATGTCGCTGACCTGGCGGAACAGTTCCGTTTCTTGCGGGCCGGAAATCAGGGCTTCGATTTTCTTTTGCAGCTCGCCCGAGACGACGGACGACTGTTTCGCTTCTTCCGCAAAATACGGTCCCAGCGACGTGTCGGCGCTGCGCACGATGGCCGTGGTGCGGCGGATGCCGCTGTCGATCTTGCTGTACCAGTCGGAAATATAGCGTTCCTTCGCCAGCGGCTGCTCCATCATGGTGCGCGTGGCGGTGGCCACGTCGTGCAAACGCCAGACGCTGATGCCGGTAATGAGCATGGAAAACAGCAAAATGACGGCAAAACCCAGGCCGAGACGCACACCAATACTGACGTTTCTTAACAAATTCATGTGAATATCCTAAAAAAGCGGAACCAGACTATATAAAAGGGGGCAGAAGGCTGCGGCTGCACGGGGCAGCCGCAGCGGCATTCAGCGTGCGCCGAGGCGCAAGGTGGTTTGCGGCGCTGCCGGGCGTTTCATCGCGTTCGCGCCGCTGACCTTGGCCTGCTGCTGGCCATTGAGCTTGAACACGCTGACCACTTGCGCCAGCTTGTGCGCCTGGTGCTGCATAGACTCGGCGGCGGCCGCCGATTCTTCCACCAGCGCCGCATTTTGTTGCGTCACGGCATCCATCTGGCCGATGGCGCGGTTGATCTCGTCGATGCCCACGCTTTGCTCGCTGCTCGCTGCCGTGATTTCCGTGATGATGTCGCTCACGCGCTGCACGCTGTCGACGATATCGTTCATGGTCGAACCGGCTTGCGCCACCAGCATGCTGCCCGCGTTGACTTGTTCCACCGACGCGCCGATCAGGGTCTTGATCTCTTTTGCCGCAGAAGCCGAGCGCTGCGCCAGGTTGCGCACTTCGGACGCCACGACGGCAAAGCCGCGGCCCTGCTCGCCCGCGCGC
>NZ_JBNYXM010000085.1:0-1331 GCF_051380665.1 Janthinobacterium lyxosi | reverse complement strand
TTGATTTCAACCCGGTACCGATGGTGGCCCCGGCAATCCTGGTGCACCAGCGCTTCGAAACGCATGCGGCACGCACGCCGGAAGCCATTGCACTGACATACGGCGAGCAGCAACTGACTTATGGCGAGCTCAATACGCGTGCCAACCAGCTGGCGCATCATCTGATCAGCCTGGGCATCGGCCCCGATGATCGGGTCGCTATTTGTCTGGAACGTGGGATCGAGATGCTGGTGGCCCTGCTGGGTGTATTGAAGGCCGGTGCCGCATATGTGCCGCTTGATCCGGCATATCCGGCAGACCGCCTAGCTTATGTGCTACAGGACAGCGCTCCGTTGGCCCTGCTGACGCAGGCCAGTTGCCAGGACCGATTGCCACCGCACAGCCTACCCATGGTGATACTGGATAAAGCGCAGGACCGCGGCCGATTGACGGAATATGCCAGCAGCAATCCAGATACGCAGGCCCTGGGACTGACAGAACACCATCTCGCGTATGTGATCTACACCTCCGGCTCGACCGGCATGCCGAAAGGGGTCATGGTCGAGCATCTGAACGTGGCACGGCTGATGGGCGCGACCGAGCCACAGTTCCAGTTTGGTACGCATGATGTCTGGACGCTGTTCCACTCCTTTGCATTCGATTTCTCCGTATGGGAAATCTGGGGGGCCTTGGCCTATGGTGGCAGGCTGGTCATCGTCCCTACGCTATGCGCCCGCTCGCCGCGCGAGTTCTATGCATTGTTATGCCGTGAACGTGTCACGATCCTGAACCAGACACCGACTGCATTCCGCCAGCTGATCACGGCGCAGGCCGAAGAGGGCGGAGAACATGCCTTGCGCACGATCATCTTCGGCGGCGAAGCGCTGGAACTGCATACGCTAGCGCCATGGACGGCACGCAACGATCCACGGCGCACACAGTTGGTCAATATGTACGGCATTACAGAAATTACCGTCCATGCTACTAGCCGTGTGATTGCGCAAGCTGACATCGACGAGGGGCAAGGCAGTGTGATCGGACAAGCGTTACCGGACCTGCGCATGTATGTCCTCGATGGGCAAAGGCAACCCGTGCCCATTGGCGTGACTGGCGAACTGTATATCGGCGGCGCCGGCGTGGCGCGCGGCTACCTGCACCGTCCGGAGCTGACGGCGGAACGTTTCGTGCATGACCCGTTCGCCGGCGGCGATGCGGCACGCATGTACAAGACCGGTGACCTGGGCCGCTGGCTACCCGATGGCAGTGTCGAGTACCTGGGCCGCAATGACTTCCAGGTCAAAATCCGCGGTTTCCGCATCGAACTAGGCGAAATCGAAGCAAAGCTGGCCGCC
>NZ_JBNYXM010000084.1:0-1367 GCF_051380665.1 Janthinobacterium lyxosi | reverse complement strand
CCAGCTGTTAACCTGTATGGCTATGCTCGATGACACTCTCCATTTCCTGGCAAATTACCTCGAGGCACCTGACTGGCGCCGACTAGGGGAACATTTGCCGGTCGAGTGGATTGAACAGGCCGTGCAGCGCACCGACGCTACGAGCATCCGCCATCGGCGCCTGCCAGCCGAGCAAGTAGTCTGGCTGATGGTGGCTTTGGCGCTCTATCGTCACAAGTCCATCAGTGAAGTACTCGATGATCTGGGCTTGGCTGTTCCGGACGCGCAGACCCCTTTTGTCAGCAAGAGCGCTGCCGCCCAGGCCCGCCAGCGCGTCGGGGCAGATCCTTTGAAATGGCTGTTCGATCACTCCGCACAGCATTGGTGCGACCAGGATCGTCGCGCCTATATATTCAAAGGGTTGGTGCTGTTTGCCATGGACGGCACCACTTTACGGACCCATGACAATGTCGAGACCCGTGAACATTTCGGGGCACAAAATTATTCCAGCGGCGCCATCGCGAGCTATCCCCAAGTGCGTGGGGTGACGCTCACTGCGTTGTCCACGCACATTGTTCACAGCGCCGCATTCGGCCCTTACGGCACCAATGAAATGCTGTATGCCAAACAGCTGATCGATGCAGTGCCCAATGACTCGCTCACCGTCTTTGATCGCGGGTTCCTCTCGGCTGAAATTCTGTGCGCGCTGACCCGTGACGGCAACGAACGCCACTTCATCATTCCCGCTAAATCGAATACCCGCTGGGAAGTGATCGAGGGCGATGAGGATGGCGACGACTTCACCGTGCGCATGCGCGTGTCGCCGCAGGCGCGTGCCAAATGCGCTGAGTTGCCGGAATTTTGGGAGGCGCGCGCCATCACTGTCGTCGATCCGCAAGGACGCAAACGTGTCCTATTGACTTCGCTACGCGATCGACGCCGCTACAAGCCTGGCGATATTGCGAACGGCTACACACGTCGCTGGGGCATCGAAACAAGCTACCGTGAACTCAAACAGACCATGCTTGGAAGCACGCTCACCCTGCGCTCAAAAACCGTGAACGGCGTGTACCAGGAGATTTGGGGTACCTTGATCGCCTATAACCTGATCCGCCTGGAGATCGCCAAGGCCGCCTTGGTGGTCAAATGCGAACCGACGGAAGTGAGCTTCATCCGCGCCTTCCACTTGATCCAATTCGAACTTCACTGGGCTGCCGTCACCAGGTCGTATGGCAAGCTTCCAGATTCAATGAAGCATCTGCGTGAAAGGCTGGTTAGTCTTCTGAATGACGAACGGCCCGATCGAAAATTCGACCGGGCCGTCAAGGCAAAACCAAAGCGCTATGCCACTCGAGTTCTACGAAAAACTGCTTAAGTGAACGGCATTA
>NZ_JBNYXM010000083.1:0-1415 GCF_051380665.1 Janthinobacterium lyxosi | reverse complement strand
GGGTAATGACTGCGTTATCAACAACACGCAACATGTACTTTCTCATCCTCTGTACCTGCTAAGGTTATAGGGACAAGCCGTACGGGCAATTAGTACTGGTTAGCTTAATGCATTACTGCACTTCCACACCCAGCCTATCAACGTCCTGGTCTCGAACGACCCTTCAAAGAGCTCAAGGCTCTGGGAAATCTCATCTCAAGGCAAGTTTCCCGCTTAGATGCTTTCAGCGGTTATCTCTTCCGTATTTAGCTACCCGGCAATGCCACTGGCGTGACAACCGGTACACCAGAGATACGTCCACTCCGGTCCTCTCGTACTAGGAGCAGCCCCCTTCAAATTTCCAACGCCCACGGCAGATAGGGACCAAACTGTCTCACGACGTTTTAAACCCAGCTCACGTACCACTTTAAATGGCGAACAGCCATACCCTTGGGACCGGCTACAGCCCCAGGATGTGATGAGCCGACATCGAGGTGCCAAACTCCCCCGTCGATATGAACTCTTGGGAGGAATCAGCCTGTTATCCCCAGAGTACCTTTTATCCGTTGAGCGATGGCCCTTCCATACAGAACCACCGGATCACTATGTCCTACTTTCGTACCTGCTCGACTTGTCAGTCTCGCAGTTAAGCACGCTTATGCCATTGCACTATCAACACGATGTCCGACCGTATCTAGCGTACCTTCGAACTCCTCCGTTACACTTTAGGAGGAGACCGCCCCAGTCAAACTGCCTACCATGCACTGTCCCCGATCCGGATAACGGACCAAGGTTAGAACCTCAAACAAACCAGGGTGGTATTTCAAGGTTGGCTCCACGAGAACTAGCGTCCCCGCTTCAAAGCCTCCCACCTATCCTACACAGATTGGTTCAAAGTCCAATGCAAAGCTACAGTAAAGGTTCATGGGGTCTTTCCGTCTAGCCGCGGGTAGATTGCATCATCACAAACATTTCAACTTCGCTGAGTCTCGGGAGGAGACAGTGTGGCCATCGTTACGCCATTCGTGCAGGTCGGAACTTACCCGACAAGGAATTTCGCTACCTTAGGACCGTTATAGTTACGGCCGCCGTTTACTGGGACTTCAATCAAGAGCTTGCACCCCATCATTTAATCTTCCAGCACCGGGCAGGCGTCACACCCTATACGTCCACTTTCGTGTTTGCAGAGTGCTGTGTTTTTATTAAACAGTCGCAGCCACCAGTTTATTGCAACCCTTTCACCCTCATGGAGTAAACCATTCAAGCTACCGGGGCGTACCTTTTCCCGAAGTTACGGTACCAATTTGCCGAGTTCCTTCTCCCGAGTTCTCTCAAGCGCCTTAGAATACTCATCTCGCCCACCTGTGTCGGTTTGCGGTACGGTCTCGTATGACTGAAGCTTAGAGGCTTTTCTTGGAACCACTTCCGATTGCTTC
>NZ_JBNYXM010000082.1:0-1618 GCF_051380665.1 Janthinobacterium lyxosi | reverse complement strand
TCTTTTCGCCTTTCCCTCACGGTACTGGTTCACTATCGGTCGATTACGAGTATTTAGCCTTGGAGGATGGTCCCCCCATATTCAGACAGGATGTCACGTGTCCCGCCCTACTTGTCGTACGCTTAGTATCACCGGTCCAATTTCACATACGGGGCTATCACCCACTATGGCTCCCATTTCCAGGGGATTCTGTTATCGGTCCGACTATCACGTACAGGCTCTTCCCATTTCGCTCGCCGCTACTTTGGGAATCTCGGTTGATTTCTTTTCCTGCAGCTACTTAGATGTTTCAGTTCGCCGCGTTCGCCTTGCAACCCTATGTATTCAGGTTGCAATACCCTAAAAGGGTGGGTTGCCCCATTCGGAAATCTGCGGATCAAAGTGTGTTTGCTCACTCCCCGCAGCTTATCGCAAGCTACTACGTCCTTCATCGCCTGTAATCGCCAAGGCATCCACCATGTGCACTTATTCGCTTGTCCCTATAACGTTAGCCTCTTCATTCTTTCAAACGAAAAGAGCGCTACAGGGATAAGAAAGTACAACGTTGTTGCTTGTTTGTTGATACATACAATCATTACCCATCGATTTGCTTTTTACGGCAAACCAATCAATAAATAATCTTTACTTCTTCCAGATTGTTAAAGAACGAAACAGCTTTGATCGCTAAAAGATCAAACCTAAACCTGAGTCACTGACCGGCTTACGTTTGCACTTTCGAGTAAAACTTGGTGGAGGATGACGGGATCGAACCGACGACCCCCTGCTTGCAAAGCAGGTGCTCTCCCAGCTGAGCTAATCCCCCGGGAATCATGTACTAATTAGCTGGTAGGGCTGGTTGGACTCGAACCAACGACCCCCGCGTTATCAACACGGTGCTCTAACCAGCTGAGCTACAGCCCTAACGCGGTGCTACTACGACTACTGTTTCTTCTTCATTTAACAGCCGATAAGTGTGAACATTTGATGCGTGAACCAGTTACCTGATTCGTGCAAACTCTAGAAAGGAGGTGATCCAGCCGCACCTTCCGATACGGCTACCTTGTTACGACTTCACCCCAGTCACGAATCCTACCGTGGTAAGCGCCCTCCTTGCGGTTAAGCTACCTACTTCTGGTAAAACCCGCTCCCATGGTGTGACGGGCGGTGTGTACAAGACCCGGGAACGTATTCACCGCGACATGCTGATCCGCGATTACTAGCGATTCCAACTTCATGCAGTCGAGTTGCAGACTACAATCCGGACTACGATACACTTTCTGCGATTAGCTCCCCCTCGCGGGTTGGCGGCGCTCTGTATGTACCATTGTATGACGTGTGAAGCCCTACCCATAAGGGCCATGAGGACTTGACGTCATCCCCACCTTCCTCCGGTTTGTCACCGGCAGTCTCATTAGAGTGCCCTTTCGTAGCAACTAATGACAAGGGTTGCGCTCGTTGCGGGACTTAACCCAACATCTCACGACACGAGCTGACGACAGCCATGCAGCACCTGTGTACTGGTTCTCTTTCGAGCACTCCCTGATCTCTCAAGGATTCCAGCCATGTCAAGGGTAGGTAAGGTTTTTCGCGTTGCATCGAATTAATCCACATCATCCACCGCTTGTGCGGGTCCCCGTCA
>NZ_JBNYXM010000081.1:0-1637 GCF_051380665.1 Janthinobacterium lyxosi | reverse complement strand
GAGTTTGACGCTGGCCCTCAAACAGGAAGCGTTGGATCACGTTATTGATATTCTCGATGGCGAAACTCCTTCTAAGCGTTCAGGCTTGAAGGGCATCATCGCTGTTAAATAGTGGCGGGGTATGGGCTGCAAGGCCCATGCTAAACAACTGATTTTGCTTTGCTGGGTCGCCTGAGTGCGGCCCTTTTCGTTTTGGCCTAGTTGCCCGTGATCGCGCCATGCAAAACCGCTTTTTGTTGACATACCGCAAAAAGTGATTCACACTGGTTCACATCGAATCACTACTTACCCCCCCCCTGCCATGACCGAACGAATCCGCACTACTATTTCACTGTCGCCGGAGGCTCATGACGTGTTTAAGCGTATGGCGGAGGCGGGAAACCTTTCTACTTCGCGTTGTATGGGCGATTGGTTGGCCGACACGATGGAGGCCGCTGAGATGCTCACATTGCGCATGGAAGAGGCAAAAAGGGAGCCTATGCGTGTTATCAAGGAGTTACGCGCTATGGTTGCTGGGATGGCTCTTACTGTCGATGATGTGGAATCAGAGGTCCGGGCCTCGCGCCGGGTGCTCGGTGCGCAGCGCCGGGCGGCCGGCGCGCTGCCCGGACCTCCCCCGGCTAGTAATACGGGGGTGTTAGTCCCCTCCCTCCCTCCTAAATCTCGGTCAAAGCGTGCTCGCAAAGGGACTCCTACATGACTCTTACGGTCATTGATTGGCTCGGTTGCCGTACGCAAGCCGACCCTGTGGACTGTGTAGAGGCCCTCAGAGGCGCTTTTGGTTCTCTTGGTGGTTCTCTGAAGGCTATCCCGAAAAAACGCGGCAAACAGGGTTTTGATAGGTCTGATGGCCTATTTTTGGCTGATATGTCTGTCGGGACTATGTCTTTTGGTGGTGACGCTATGCGCGGCTGGGTGTGGTTGGAGTTAACGGGCACGGGTTGCCAGTGGGTAGACGACTGGAACCGCTGTGAGGATGACTTGTCCCAGCTTCGTGATTTTCAATATAAACGGGTTGATATTGCCCTGGACACATACAAGCGCGAGGTGACTCACGATACTGTTGTTGCTGCTCATGGCGCCGGAATGTTCACTACTTGCGGTAAGCCGCCGTCAATGAGTCAAATCGTGCCAGCTGATCCGTATGAAGGTCGTACCGTTTATGTCGGCAAGCGCGATCAGCCTAAGTTTATGCGGGCCTATGAAAAAGGCTACGAGCAAGCTCGTAAATATTCGAAGCTTGATGTCTCGCATTGGGATGGCATACCTATTGCCGATTGGTATCGTTTGGAACTGGAATTGAAGGCCAAGGAGCAGCCTTTGCCGGATGATCTTATTGAAAATCGTGATCAATATTTTGCAGGTGCGTATCCATATTTACAAACCGTTGTCGCTGTTGAGCCGCAGGTTTTGAAAATGTCGCGTGAGAAGAGTCCGCAGCGTTCACTTGCCTCGATGCTTGAGATAATTCGTCAGCAATACGGGAACACTTTGTTCACTGCTTTGATGGCCCACGGGGGCGATATTGGAGCGGTCTGGGAGAAAATCGTTGGGAGTCAGCACAACACTAATCTTGTCGAGGATGGCGTGCTGATGGTGGATCATTTATGATAAAGGAGGCAACAACTGTAATCGTA
>NZ_JBNYXM010000080.1:0-1641 GCF_051380665.1 Janthinobacterium lyxosi | reverse complement strand
CCGTCGTAAGCATAGTGGGTGACATTGCCTACTGCATCGGTGACGCTGCTGCGATTGCCTGCGCCATCGTAGGTGGTCAAGATGGTATTGCCGAGCGCATCGGTTTCGGCAACAAGCCGATTATTGATATCGTAGGCATACGTAGTACGATGGTCGTTGGCATCCGTGACGAGAGTGCGGTTACCCGCCGCATCATAGCCATAGCGGGTGACATTGCCCAGCGCATCGGTCTGGCTGACAAGGCGGTTGACGGCATCATACGCATAGGTGACCGTGCGGCCGCCGCCTTCGCTGGTTGTCGCAAGGTTACCAACAGTATCATAGGTGTACGTGAGGAGCTGGCCGGTGGCGCCGGCTTCGCTGAGGCGGTGGTTGGCCGCATCGTAGGTATAAGTGACTATACCGCCAGTGTTGGTATTCCTGATACTGGTCAGGTTGCCTACCGCATCATACAAATAAGCAAGATAACCGCCACCAATCAGGTCGCGATATTTCAAGCTGCCATTGATGAAGTAATCGTCGTCAAATGCCTTGCCACTGGCGTCGGTGGTCCGCTTTTTTATCAACGTATCCGCAAACAGCGTCTTGTTGCCCAGTGCATCGGTGGTGCTGGTCAGTATGTGGTCCGAATAGGTATGCCTGGTGACGTTGCCCAATCCATCAATCTCCGTGATGCGGTTACTGAGCGCATCATAGCCATAAGTGGTGACACCACCCAGCGGATCGGTCTGGCTGAGCAGCCGGTTATCCGCATCATAGGCGTAGGTCGTTACATGGCCGTTGGCATCGGTGGACGTGATCCGGTTGCCAGCTGCATCAAAGGTATATGCAACGGCCTTGCCTGACGGGTCGGTGATCAGGATCAGGCGGTTGCGTGCATCATAGCCATAGGTGGTGGTATTACCGTTTGGATCCGTAACGCTGCTGCGATTGCCGCGCGCGTCATAACCATACGAAATGACGTTACCCAGCGCATCGGTCTGCGACAGTAGACGGTTATTGGCGTCGTACGCGAAGGTGGTAACGTGGCCACTGGCATCGCTCACCTGCGTGCGGTTTCCGGTGGCATCATAGCCATAGCTGGTAATATTTCCAAACGCATCTGTCTGGCTTACCAGGCGCCCGGCGGCATCATAGGCATAAGAAACTGCTCGGCCACTCCCCTCGCTTGTTTCAGCGAGGTTGCCTGCGGCATCATAGGCATAAGTAATGACTTTGCCAGTTGGCCCGGTTTCGCTGGTACGACGGTTGGCGGCATCATACGTATAAGTGATGCTGCCACCGCTGTTAGTGTTCCTGACGCTTATCAAATTGCCTGCAGCATCATATAAATAAGCAAGATAACCACCGCCGAGCAGATCACTATATTTTAGACGGCCATCGGTAAAGTAATCATCGTCAAGCACCTTGCCAATAGCGTCGGTAGTACGTTTTTGTACCGATGTATATGCAAACGATGTCTTGTTACCCACGGCATCGGTCGTACTGACCAGCGCATGATCTGAATAAGTGTGTCGAGTGATATTGCCCAAGCCGTCGGTTTCCGCGATACGGTTGCCTACAGCATCGTATCCGTATGTAATAACATTGCCCAGCGAGTCCGATTCGCTGACCAGTCGGTTGTCGGTGTCGTAGCCATAA